>NZ_JALJXF010000001.1:27500-270000 GCF_024169925.1 Methylorubrum extorquens | reverse complement strand
AGCGGGATCGTGCGCGTTGTGGCCACCTCGGGCGCGACGCCCGCGAACTGGGACGAGCCGAACAAGCTCAGCCTGCTGACGAGCCGCTTCCTGATGGGCGTCTCGGGGCTTGCCGACGCGGGGGATGGACCCGGCAACGGCGATGGGCTGATCCAGTGGCCGGAGTTGAAGGGCTACCTGCGACGCGAGGTCGAGGAGGCGGCGCGCCGCGCCTCGGGCCGGGAGCAGATACCGGAGATCGACGACGCGCCGATCGTGGTGAAAGCCTCGCTCCCCGTCGCAGGGGTGGCCGGCGGCGTCGCGGCGATCCGCGACGAGGCGGCCTGGCGACGTGCCGAGAGCCTCGGCACCCGCGAGGCGTTCGAAGCCTATGTTGGAAATTGCGGCGAAACGTGTGCCTATCGCCCGCAGGCGATGGACCGGCTGCTCGCCGGCCGCAAGCGCGACGCGGCAGCGATCGACCAGGAGAACTGGGCGAAGTTCGGGGGCCAGCGGCAGTATCAGGCTTATCTCGATTCCTGCGGCGAGACTTGCGCCTACCGCAGCCTCGCGGAGGGCTATCTCGGCGGCGCCAATCCGAGCACCGATCCGCGTGTGAAGCGCTGCGACGAACTCGCCGCCGGCACCGACGATCCCGACCGGCCGAACGGCGTACCGGGGATGAAGCTCGGGCGGATCGAAGCGTCCGCTTCCATCGAGGCCTGCCGCGGGGCGGCGGCGGCCTATCCGCAACTGCGCCGCCTCAGCTACCAGCTCGGCCGCGCCTATGACCGGGCCGACCGCTACAAGGAGGCGTTCGCCGCCTACGACCGGGCAGCCAAGGCCGGCAGCATCTCGGCAATGAACAACCTCGCTGCGCTTTACGAGAACGGCCAGGGGGTGAAGCGCGGGCAGGCCGAGGCGTTCCGGCTCTACCGGCAGGCCGGGGACGGCGGCAACGTGGTGGCGCTCGCCAACGCCGCGCGGATGCTCGAATACGGCAACGGCATCCCCAAGAACGAGGCGGAGGCGGTCGCGCTCTACAAGCGCGCGGTGGCGGGCGGCGACGTGCCCTCGATCTCGAAGCTGGTGCCGCACTACGCCACCGGCGCCTACGGTTTCCCGAAGGATCTGCGCCAGGGTTTCGACCTGTTCCGGCAGGCGGCCGACAAGGGCGATCCCATCGCCATGGCGACGATGGCGACGCTGATCGACAACGGTTTCGGCCGCTACTTCCCCGGCACGCGCTCCGCCGACATGGTGCTGCGGGCGCTCAAGCGCGGCGAACTCGGCGCGGCCTCGGTCTCGGCCACCGACACGGCGGCGCAGAAGCTGAAGCCGGAGACGATCCGCACCGTGCAGCGCGCGGTCAAGGAAGCGGATTACTACTCGGGCGCCCTCGACGGCCGCTTCAACCCGGTCTTCGTCCGCGCCCTCGATCAGTACGCAAGGGCGAACGAGGCGGAATGAGGCTCCTCCTCGCCGCCCTGCTACTTCTCCCCACGGCCACCCGCGCCGATCCGACCACCGCCACCCTCAGCCCGTTCCTCGATGCGGTGGCGGCCTGCGCCAGGCGGCCCGACCTGACGCTGGCGGTGGTCGGCGTCGAGCCGGGCCAGACGGCGCTCTCGCGCGAGCAGGCCGAAGAGATGCGCCTCGCGGTCGAGAGCAGGCTCCAGGCCACCGGCCGGGTGCGGCTCGCCGCCGCCGCCGACGTCGTGCGGATCAAGGCGCTGCGCGAGGGCACCACCGGCCTGTCGGGGGCGGAGGCCGAGGCGCAGATCCGCGCGGCCTTCTCGGGCGATGCCAGCGTGTTCCTGGTGGAGCCGCGCCGGGCCGACGAGACCGCGGCCCTGCGCCTTCAGGCCATCACCCGGAACGCCGGCTGCAAGGCGACGAGCGAACCGGTGATCCTGCCGATCCGCGTCGGGGCCGGCGTCGCCGACATCGACGCGGTGATGGAGGGCGCGGTGAAGGCCTTTGCCGGCGCCGCGCCGAATGCGAGCACCGTCGAGGTCTGTCCCTTCGTGGCGGAGGGCGGCCACTCGACCTGCGCCGGGGCGCTCACCGATCGCCTCGTCATCGCCCTCGACGCCGAGGCGCGCTCGGCCAACCGCATCCTAAAGGGCGCGCGGCTCGACGTGCGCCGCCGCCTGCCCGGCACCGCCTGCTCCGGCGCGATCACCGCACGCGGGCGTTTCCTCACCGACCAGGGCCGGCAATCCTGGATGGAGCTGGAGTTCCAGCGCGACGGCGCGGTACTCGCACCGACGGGTCGGCGACGCATCGGGATCGAGGGGCTCGGCTGCGATCCGACCCCACGACCCTTCCTCGACCATCTGGCGGCGACCGCCCGCACCGATGCCGGGCGCCTCACAGTCGCGGCTACCGCCACGCCGTTCGCGGCCGGGCAGCGGCTGGAGATGCGCATCGAGACCCGCGCCCGGCAGAACCTCTATTGCTGGGTGGTCGCACCCGACGAGACCGCCTTCGTTGCCCTGCCGGTGCGCGGCAACGCCGCTTCGGCCGAGCCGCTCAAACCCGGCGAGGCGAAGCGCTACCCGCGCGGCTACGGCCTCGACGAGATCGTGGCGGGAGAGCCGTTCGAGAACCTGTTCGCTTGTTTCGGCGTGGAGGGCGGCCTGCCGCCGGAACTCGCCGAGCGCTGGCTCGCGGCGGCGCCGGGCGCGGAGGGCGAAGCGAAACTGCTCCAGCCCCCCGACGTGCTCGACCTCTTGGACAAGATCCGCGCGACGCCCGGCGTGACCGAGGCCACCGCGCGGATCGTGGTGCGGTGATGCGGCTTCGGGCAGCGGCGGGAGACGAGGACCGGCATGGCGGTCAAGGCGAAGGCGCTACGGCATAGAGCAGGACTGCCGCCTCACCGTCTTCGACGTGTCGGCGGTCGCCTTTCGGGACGGTGGCTCGGGCTGGCGATGGCCTGCCTCCTCACCGTCTGCACACCGGCCCTGAGCTGCGACCTCGAAGCCCTTCGGCATTACCCGATGACCAAGGCGCTGGAGAACCGGGCGGTGCCGCTGCGCATGCCCGACCTGTTCTTCAAGTCCGACGAGCGCCGGGACTTCGACCGCTTCTCCCTGGATGCGGCCGGGGCGGCCGAGATACGGGCCGCGCTACCGGAGGCGCACGGGTGGATCATCGTCGTGCGCATCTTCAAGGCGGAGATGCTGAACGGCTCGGCGCACCAAGCCTTCTTCAATTTCTCGGGCGTGCTCGCGCCCGATGTCGCCGCCGCCCTAAAGACGATGCACGAGGCGATGATCGCCACCGCCCGCGCGGCCGACATCCTGCCGAATTAGCGGCGGGCGCTCCCAGTCCCGGAGCCGCCCGCACCATGTTCATCAACGACGCGGCCCTCGGCGCCGCGCTCTGGCTCCTCACCATGTCCCTCGCGCTGCTCACGGGGGTGCTCATCGCGCATCTCGTCTGGGTCGTCCGGCTGGCGCGCGGCCCCGCTCTTGCCGCGAGGCTGGCCTCCGTCCGGTGACTCATCGTGGCGGCGGCGCCGGTGACACCGGTCCTCAGCTTCTACGCGAGCGAGGTCGCCGCCCTCTGGCGCCGCCGGGCCGTCGGGCCGTCGGAGAGACCGTCCCGTGGTGGCGGCTCGGGATCGTGGCGGCTCTGACCGTCGCGCTCGCCGCGGCCGGCGCGCTGAGCGAGGAAGCGCGCTACCTCCCCGAGTACCGCACGTGGTCGCACACGGCGCGGACCTTCACGGGGTTGCTGCGCCTCCTGCTGATCGCGCAGGTGATGCTCACCATGATCCTGCGCGTGTTCTCGGCGAGCCGGCGCCCTGTCCTGATCTGGCTCACGTTTCTGGTCATCGCCGCGAGCCTCGTCTTCCTGCTCACCTGAGCACCTGCCGATTCCGCTCTGCCCGTCCCATGAGTGCCCGTGCCATGAGGGAAGCGCCGCCCCGAGCGGTGCGGGAGGGTGACGGATGTTCGGGCTCGGGGTATCGATACCGCGATGCGCGCCGCGTCATCGTGGCGCGCGCAGGGGCGTGGCGGAAGCCGCGCGAGCGCATCGGCCCGGACGCCGGCAGCCGCCGGCCCGCGCCGGTGCTCCGAGGAGGCGCATGACCGGCGGATACGACGAGCGCTGCGCAGCCGACCTGGCCGCCGTCTGCGACGGCCGCGACCTCTCCCGCGAGGACCGTGCCTGGCTCGCCCGGGTCGTCACCGGCGCCGTGCGACCGAACCGCGACAAGCCGCTCTGGGATCTCGCCCACGCGCTGGCCGCCCTGGCCCAGGCAACGGCTGCACGGAACGGGCGCGACCTCGTCACCCTGGCGCTCGATCCCGGCCTCGCCACTGGCACGGCGGTGTCGGCGCGCTTCTCGGAAACCATCCCGGCGGACGCCCGCGGCCCGGTCTTCGGCGAGGCGTGGCGCACGAGCTGGGCCGGCCTCGCGCGGCTGCTCGCTTTGGCCGAGTTCGTGCTGACGGCCGAGGATCTGGCGCAGTTTTCCGCCGTCACGGGCTGGATCGACGACCTCGCCGCCGCCTCCGATGCGGAGGGCGCGGCTTTTCTGGCGAAGCGCCTCGCCCGCCATCTCGCGGCCTACCGCAACGCCCACCTGCCGCTGGCGCCGCTGGAGCGCCGCTTCCGCGCGATCCTCGGCTTCCTCGAGGGCCGCAAGGATTTCGGCGACGACGACATCCTCGCCTTCTGGCGCACCGAGATGGAAGCGGGCGAGCGGCCGGGCTTCCGCACCATCGCCGAGCATTTCGTGACCTTCGAGGCGGGCGCGCATCTGGTCGGCGGTCTGGACGGGCTGTCAGCCCCCGTCTCCCTCGACGCGCATGCGGGCTGGGAGGAGCGGCTCGACGCCGCGCTCGGCGATCTCGCCGCCGCCGAGCCGGCCGAGACCCTGGCGGCCTTGCTCGCCGACTGGCCGGAGGGCCCGAAGATCCTCACCGGGGCCGAGCGCGAGGATCTCGCCGACTTCCTGCGCCTGGAGCCGTTCCACCGCACCCGCCCGCTGACGACGTTGAGGGCAGCGAGCTTCGGCCGGGTGCAATCGGGCATCGCCAACCGCCTGCGCCGGGGCGGCGGTGGGGCCGAGGTCGCCGAGCGGGCGAGCTGCGCCGAGGCCGAGAGCTACGCGGCTTTGCAGGAGCGGGCCGGCGCGCTCGCGGCGCATCTCGCTCGGATGCTGCGCATCGCGGCGGCCCTGCGCATCGCCGAGCGCGACGGCCTCACCCCGGAGGTGCGGGCCGCGCTGGAGGCCGCCGAAGCGGATCTGCGCCGGGTGCGCCGGGCCGGCTTCGAGGACCGCGCCGCCCTCACCGCGGGCTTTGCCGCTGCGCAAGCCGCGCTCCTGCGCCTCACCGAAGAAGCCGACCGGCTCGAACGGGCGCTCGCGGCGCTGGCCCGGCAGCGCTCGCTGGACGTGGCCTTCGCGGCGGACCGATCCGTTTTCGCGGCCGCCTTCGCAGCGGCCTATGCCGGGGAGGCGGCCGCGTGAGCGACGAAGCCCGGCTGCTCGCAGAAATCCATGCCGCCCGCGCCCTGATGCGGGCGCAGGCTCCGGTTGTCCGGCTAAGCCACGCCGCCCTTTGGGCCTATGCCAACCGAGAGCCCGGCGGCCCCGTCGATCTCGTGGTCGTCCGGGCGATCCGCTCCGATCCGGAGACTGCACGCCGCTACCGCACCCTGCTCGGCGCGCAGTCCCTGGCCTACACGCCCCTCGCCGCGGCGGCCTCGGACGGGGCACTGACGCGGCGCCGGATCAGCCCGTTCGAGCTGGAAATTCTGGAGGGCACGCCGCCGCTCCTGATCCTGCGCGGACCGGAGCAGGGAATGCCGCGACGGATCGAGGCGTGGCTCGACGACGAGGCGGTGCGGCTCGATCTCGGCACGCCGGTCGATGGCGCGATCCTGCTCGCCCTCGACCCGTCGGTGCCGGAAGCCGACCGGCTCGGCCGCATGCTGCGCGACCCGGCCTGCGCGGTGTTCCTGTTGTGAGGAAGCGGGCCGCGCCCCGGCGGATCGCAGCCGCATGACTGGGCTCGCGATCCTCGTCATCATCCCGACGACCCTGGGGCCGCTCCGCCTGCGGTCTCTGAGCCCGCGACCCGGCCTGCCGGCACCCGCCGCCTTCGCCGACGGCGATTACCGCCCCCTGCCCTGGTCGGCGGATTATGCCCGGCTCTGCGCACCGGGCGGTCCCGTCGCCCGGCTCGGCGGCGATGCCGGCGGACCGCACGAACTGCGCCTGTCGGGCTCGTTCGATGCCGGCCGCTCGTGGGAGGTGCCGGTCTGTCTCGCCCATGGCCTGGCCGCCCGCGGCCACCGCTTCGTCGCGGAGCCGGCGCAGGCCGACCTGATCCTGTGGGCCACCGGCGCGGTCGATCTCGACCTCGCCGTGCTGCCCGGCGACTACGCGCTCCTCGACAAGATCGAGCGCTCCCATGCCCTGCTCGCCGAGGCGCCGGACGTGCCGCTCGCGGTTCTGCTGCCGGAGGGTCCGGAGCGGGAGCCGGCCGAGGCGGCCTTCCGCGCCCTCGAACGTGCCGAGGCGCCCCGCATCCTGCCGGCTCGCGATGTTCCGGCGGCCGTGGAGACGCTGACCCGGCCAAACCCGTCGAACGCACCGGAGCCGCGGCCGCGCGTCCTCCGCCTCGCCCTTCCGGCAGGCGCCGCGGCGATTGTCGGCCTCGTCGCGCTCGGAGGGTTCATCGCTCTCGGAGCCCGGCAGGCTCCCGTTGTCGGTGCGGCTGACCCGGCGGCCGGAGCTACTTCGGCCGATCCCGTGGCCATGCCCGCACTCATGGCTGAGATCGCCCCGCCCTCCCCTCCTCCGACCGAGACGCCGGCCGCGATCCGCGTCGAGGAATTGCGGGCGCCGCCGGGCTCGTCCTGCCGCCGCGTGGCCTTCGGCGCCGAGCAGCCC
This sequence comes from Methylorubrum extorquens, assembly GCF_024169925.1. Classification (NCBI taxonomy): domain Bacteria; kingdom Pseudomonadati; phylum Pseudomonadota; class Alphaproteobacteria; order Hyphomicrobiales; family Methylobacteriaceae; genus Methylorubrum; species Methylorubrum extorquens. The sequence continues at coordinate 263,102 of NZ_JALJXF010000001.1, read as the reverse complement.
GAGCGCCGCCCCATCGCGCCGGAGAGCGGCGACCGCCTCACCGCGACCCGGCTCGTGCCGGAGCTGTGCGGGCTCGCCATCGCGGCGGCACCGGGGCTGCGGCTCGCAGTCGGGCCGGAGCTGCGCGCTGCCGCCCTACCCCCGGTGCGACTGGCGGACGGAGCGCAAGGCTACTTCCTGCGCGAAGGCGGCCGGCAGAACCTCGTCTACGCGGTCCAGGCTCAACCGGAGCCGGGCACCGCCCTGCCCGGCGGCCGGATCGTCCACGCGCTGACGCGCTGATGGCGGAGCCACACCCGATGATGCTCGCGGCCTTTGTCCTTGCATCGGCTTTCTCCGAAAGCCGGTGGCCACCTTTCGGGACAGGGCTTTGAGATGCTGACGCAGAGGAGGGAGACGATGACCCCGATTCGCCGGAGATGCCGGGCCATCCCGGTCCCCGCCCTGCTGCTCGCCCTCTGCACAGCCGGCCCCGCAGGGGCGCAAAGCGTCGGCTTCGACCCCGCCGATTACGGCCGGGCGCAGCTTCCGCTTCGCCAGACGACCGGCGACGCGGCGGCCTATGTCGATCAGAACAAGGGCGCCTTCGAGCCGATCAGCGAACTCGACCCGAAGGACGGGCTCGCCGGGCTGGCCCGGCCGATCGGCCGCGTCGACATCGTCCTGCGCAACACCCGCACCGGCCAGCAGGTCGGCGCCTCCTGCACCGGGGCGCTACTGCCCGGCGATTACGTGCTGACCAACCACCATTGCCTGCCGCAATCGGGCGACCTGACCCCGGTCAAGGCATCGATCCTGATGGATTTTCTGACGCTGGACGGGAAGGGATCGCGCCGCTTCGAGATCGACCCGAAACCCGTCGAGCACGATGCCCGACTCGACTACGCGCTGGCCCGTGTGGCCGGAAATCCGAGTGCCACCTACGGCACCGTCCGGCTCTCGGGCGCGGCGGTGGCGGGCAACCGCTCGATGCTGGTGATCCACCATCCCCTCGGGCGGCCCAAGGTGATGAGCCGCTTCCGCTGCTTCGCGATGAAGGATCAGGCCGAGGGGCCGGACCTGCGCCACCGCTGCGACACGCTCGGCGGCTCCTCCGGCTCGCTGATGTTCGACGCCTCCGTCGCCGGCATCGCCCTGCACAAGGAGGGCGGCCTCGACCCGAAGGACCCGTCGAGCTTCAACAAGGCGACGCGGCTCTCGGCGATTCTCGGGCGCAGCCCGATCCTCGCCGAGATCGCCGCCGGCCAGGGCCGCCCGGTCGCCGCCGCCTCACCCGCCGGAGACACACCTCCCAAAGCGAGCGCGGCGCCTTCCGCCAACCCCGCCGCCGCCCCGCCCGCCGACGGACCGCTCGACCCCGCGAGCATGAACGCGATCCTGCGCGGGCGCTGAAAGATTTTCTCGTGAGCAAGCGGCAAAAGCCGCTCTGCAAGGTCCAGGGATACGTGGGACGGGGCCGCGGCAAGGCCTGCGATACGGGCTCCGCTTGAGCGAAGCCCAAATCCGCCATCCCGAAGGGATCAACCGGATTTGGTACGAGACGGAGACGACAAGCCATGAGGGCCATCGAGTGGATCGCCGGGAGCGCCGCGCCGGCATGGCGTCGGCGTCTCGGCCCGATGCTGGCGGCGAGCGTCATCCTCGCCCTCGCACCCGCCCGCGCCAACCCGCTGACCGAGGTGCCGGGCACCCGCCCGCCCGCCGCCGAGGCGGAGGCGCCGCCGGCCCGTGACGAGGCCGCCGAGCGGGCCGAGGCCGGGGCCGTGAACCCGTCCGCGAACGCGATCATCCGGTCGCTCGCTCCCTTCGCCGACGGCAATCCGGGCCGTCCCGCCGCGCCGGTCGCGGTCTCACCCGGCGATGGCGGCCCGAGCCTGCGGGTCGATCCCGCCCGCTCGGTCGATCTCACCGTGTTCTTCGCCTACGACAGCGCCTGCCTGACGCCAGAGGCGCGGATTCAGCTCGAACCGCTGGGACAGGCGCTGCAATCCCGCGATCTGGCCGCCCACGGCTTCCTTATCGCCGGGCACACCGATGCGGCGGGCGGGCTCGGCTACAACCGCCGCCTGTCGCTCGCCCGCGCCCGAGCGGTGAAGGCCCATCTCGCCGAGGCCTACGGCATCGATCCGCGACGCCTGCGCCTCCACGGCTGGGGCCCGTCCCGGCCGAAGGACCCGGCCCAGCCCTTCGCGCGGATCAACCGGCGGGTCGAGGTGAGCCTGATCACGCCGGCGCGAAGCGGCGCCCTGCGCTTCGTCCTCCCCGCCGCCGCGGAGGGCTGCGAGGCGGGCGGGCTCGACGATCCCCGCCACCACCTCCCGCTCGACCTCGACGATTTCGGCGCGGCGCCGACGCCGCTCCCCTGCACCGAATGACCCTCGCGACATCACCGCCGTCAGACGACCCGACAGACAGGATGCTTCCGATGCTGCGCAGACCCGCCCGAACACTCGCCACCCTCGCCCTGATCGGCGGCGCCCTCCTCGACTTTGCCGCGCCGGCGGCGGCGCAGACCCGGCCCAACATCGTCGTGATGGGCGAGGATGCCGACGAGGATTCGGTGCCCCGCGGCAACCGTATCTTCCAGCGGGTGATCACCGAACTCTCCGAGACAATGAACCTGCGCGGCTACAACGTCTATGACGAGACCGCGGTGGCGATGGGAATCACCCAGGCCAACCGGGTCCGCCGCCGCGACGCGGAGCTGATCGAGGTCGCCCGCGCCGTCCAGAACCCGCCGCTCGACGTGGTGGCGGTGTTCCAGGTCTACGCCTCGGCCTCGAAATCGGGCTATTCCGACATCGTGCGGCCGGAGGTGCGCATCCCCGGCCGGCTCCTCAACGTCCGCACGGGGCAATCGCTCGGCGCCTTCGAGGTGGCGGGGCTTCAGCTTCCGCCCCTGCCCCAGGGCTGCGATCGGGAATGCCTGCTCGAACGGGTCGGCGCCGAGGCCAAGAGCATCGCCGCCGACGTCGCCACCGCACTCACGGCCAAGCTCGACGGCGTGATCGCCCTCCGCCGCGGCGCCGATGCCGGCGCGGCCCCGAACGCGCCGCTCGCCCATGCCCTTCCCGGCGCCGAGCCCCCGCCCGCCGCGGCGGGTGAATCCTGCGGCGGCCTGCCGACGGCCTATGTCGTGCGCCTCAGCGGGTTCTCGCCGCAGGAGGTGCAGGCAGCGGAGGAGTACATGGCCGCCTTCCGCTGCTACGAGCACCACCGCCCGGTGCGCTCCGGCGGGGCTACCGCCGAATACTGGTACGAGACCCGCTCCGACTCGGCACGGCTCGGCCGCAACCTGCGCCTGATGCTCGAACACATGAGCGCGCCGGGGCAGGTCCAGTTCTCCGGCAACACCTTCGTCGTCAGCCGCGTCGCCACCCGCTGACTCCGGTGCCGGACACGACCGAGGCAGCCTCGATAGGAGGGCTGGGAGCAGGCCGGGGCAAGGGTCGAGCGCGTCGCCGCCGAGACGGCGATCCCGGCGCGGACCGTCGCCCACGCCGCCGGGCGCTGGCCGGCCATCGAGATCGAGATCCACGACGACCGGTTCGAACTCTACCGGTTCGGGCCGGGAGCCACCTAGATCCGCGGATGGCGCTGCGGCCCGGATTCCCCCGCCACCGACACCCTCGACGCGCTTCTGCACGCCGCCTTTGGAGAGACCGCATGACGAACCGCAATCCGCTGCGCCGCTTCCTCGCCCGCCTCGCTCCCGGTCGCTGGGCCCGGCGCGGCCTGCTCGCCGGGCTGATGGCCGGGCTGACGCTTTCGTCCGCGCCGGTCCTCGCGGCCGAGCCGGTCTTCCCGCCCGCCGGCTCGCTCGGCCTCGCGCCGCCCCCCGGCATGAAGCCGGCCGCGAGCTTTTCGGGTTTCGAGCACCGCTCCGGCGCCTCGATCGTCCTCGTGGAGATGCCGCCGGAAGCCTGGGACCAGATCAACGGGAAGTTTACGCCCGAGGCCCTGGCGCCCTCCGGCTTCCGGGTGAAGGGCGGGTCCGAGCCGCTCGCCGTGGCAGGCGGCGAGGGCTTCGTCCTGCGCGGGACGCAGGGCGCCAACGGCCTCACCTACACCAAGTGGGTCGCCGTGGTGCGCGGCGCCTCCGGCACCGGGCTCGTCACCGTGCAGGTGCCCGAGACGGCGGCCAAGCAGGTGCCGGCTCCGGCGGTCGAGGCGGCGCTCCGCACGATCGCGTTCCGGCCCAAGGCGAGCCTCGCCGATCAGGTCGCGGCCCTCCCCTACACCATCGGCGACACCGCCGGCTTCCGCCCGACCGGGGTGCTTGCCGGCAACGGCCTCATCCTGACCGAGGGGCCGAAGGACGTCGATCCCGAGCGCGAGCAGCCGGTGGTCGTCATCGCGCCCTCGCTGGGTCAGGTGCCGGTGCCGTCGGGCGCGGAGGTCGCCTACGCCCGCCGCCTCTTCGCCGCGCAGAAGGATCTGAAAGACGTCGCGATCACCGACGAAGAGCGCAGCACCCGCGGCGACGCCGTCGTGGTGCGCCTGCGCGGCACCGGCACCGACACCAAGACCGGACGGGCGCTCGGCATGACCCAGACGACGGTGTTCGATGGCGGGCACTATCTGCGCGTGATCGGCTTTGCCGATGCCGGCCGGGCCGAGGCCCTGGCTCGCGCCGAGCGCGTCGCCGCCTCGGTCGCGATGCGTTGAGCCCTGGTGCCCCGGATGGGGAGCCTGCCCCTCAGCGTCGGCAGGCGCCCTCCCGCTGCCGTCGCGCGAACGGCCAGCACCAGAGAGCTGCCGCGATCCACCACCCCGTTTGCATCGTCCAGACCGAGAGTGCTTTCGTGAGCCACCCCCATCCCATCCTCCGATCGCGCTTTGGGTCACGCGGCCTGATCCTGCTGGCAATCTTTGCGGCCGCCACGGGCGGCGCCTGGGCGCAGGATCGGGAGGCCTCCGCGAGGAACGAGTGCCGGCGCACGCCCTCGCTCTCCGAGGGGCCGGCCCTCGGCTTCGGACGGATCACCGCGGCGGGCCGCACCGCCTTCGTCAAGGACGGGCTCGCGCAGCAGGGCTGCCCCGATGCCGGCCCGGAATGCCGCGAGCGGGCCTTTCTGGTCACCGGTGACCCCGTGATCCTGGGCGAGCGCCGCGACGGCTACTTCTGCGCGAGCTATCGCGGCGTGAAGGGCGATCTGGCCCGGACCGGCTGGATCCCGGCCGACGCGGTGGCGGCCGAGCCGCCGGCCCCGGTCGCCCTCGAAAACTGGCTCGGCACTTGGACCCAGGCGGAAGGGCGCATCGCGGTGAAGCGAGGCGACAAGCCCGGCACGCTCTCGATCGCGGGCGACGCGACCTGGGGCATGGGCAGCCCTGAGCAGATCAAGCGCGGCAGCGTCCATCTCGGCGAGATGTCCGGCACAGTCGCGCCGAGAGGCGACGGCGCCAGCTTCGCCATGGGTGAGAAAGAGACCCTGCCGGTCGAGAAGGGCGGCGCGTACGATTGCAAAGTCTGGCTGCGCCGCCTCGGCCCCTGGCTCGTGGTGGAGGACAACCTCGCCTGCGGCGGCCTGAACGTCAGCTTCCGCGGCGTCTACCGGCGCGAACCGTGACGGGGCGCAGGGGATGACGGAACATACGCGGGCAGCCCTTCGCCGCCTCGGCGCCGGGGCGCGGTGGAGCGAGACATGATCCGGCGCGCACTCCTCGTCGCACTCGCCGCCGGGCCGGCACTTGCGGCCTGCTCATTCCCGCCGACGACGATGACCCCGGAGGCGGTCGAGGCCTTTCTCGAAACGCCGCTTCCGCCCGGCCGCCGCGACCTGCGAACCTATACCGAGGCGGGCATCGACCGGCTGGTGCTGCTGCGCCTCGACGCGCCGGAGGCGGAGGCCGACGCCTTCGCCGCCTGGCTCGTGCCGGACGGTCTAGAAGCGGGCGCCGATCCGGGGCTCGGCTTGCTGAGCACGTCGTTCGAGGGCTGGATCGCGACGCCGCCCGAGGGAAGCTTCGGCGGCGAGAGGCCGTATGACGGGCGTCGGTCGGTGAAGGTCGTCGTCGCGCCGGCTGAACCCGGCTGGCGGCGGGTCTGGGTCGCGAGCTTCACCCTGTGAGCCGCGGGAGCCGAAGGCTGCGTGTCGCCGGGGCGAGGAACCTCGGGTGGTGCAGAGCGGATCGTCAACGACGACGCGGATTCGCGGGTTTCCCAGCCGGTGGTCGCCGAGCCCGGCTTCAGCCCGGACGCCGCGTGCCGGACAAAGGGACGCTTCGTGCCGCCCGATGCGCAGCACCGCGTTTTCCTCCTCGCCCGGATGCCCTTCTCCGCCTTCGGGCCGAAGCGGAAACGAGACTGACCATGCCCCTCCGTCGCTCCGACTTCGCCGCCTCTCCTCGGACGATTGGGCCGCGCTCAGGGAACGGGCGCCGCTTGCGCCGCCTCGCCCGATCGGAGAAGGACGGCCTCCGCGACGTTCCCTGCCACCGCGACCGAGGCCTGATCCCGTGAAGAGCGTGAACCTGCTGATCGCCGAGGAACTCGGTGCGCGCGAGGGGCAGGTGGCTGCGGCCGTAGACCTGCTCGACGGAGGCTACACGGTCCCGTTCATCGCGCGCTACCGCAAGGAGGCGACCGGCTCGCTGGACGACGCCCAGCTCCGCACCCTCGAGGAGCGGCTGGGCTATCTGCGCGAGTTGCGCGACCGGCGCGCCAGCGTCACCGAGAGCATCCGCGCCCAGGGCAAGCTGACGCCGGAAGTCGCCGCGGCCATCGCGAGCGCCGACACCAAGGCGCGGCTGGAGGACATCTACCTGCCGTTCCGGCCCAAACGCCGCAGCAAGGCGCAGACCGCCCGCGAGGCCGGGCTCGCGCCGCTGGCCGAAACCCTGCTGGCCCGGCCGGAGACGGCGCCGGAGCGGGCGGCACAGGGCTTCGTGGACGCCGCCAAGGGCATCGAGACCGCCGAGGCGGCGCTGGAAGGCGCGCGGGCGATCCTGATCGAGCGGTTTGCCGAGGACGCCGACCTGATCGGCCGCCTGCGCGAGGACTTCTGGCGCGGCGGCGAGGCCGTGGCGAAGGTGCGCAAGGGCAAGGAGACGACGGGCCAGAAATTCTCCGACTATTTCGACTGGCGCGAGCGCCTGGAGCGCATGCCCTCGCACCGGGTGCTAGCGGTGTTTCGCGGCGAGGGGGAGGAGGTGCTTGACCTCGCCTTCGCGGCCGAGGGCGAGGATTCCGCGCCCGGCGTGCCGGGGCCGTTCGAACTCGCCGTCTGCCGCCGGTTCGGCATCTCCGCGCGGGGCCGGCCGGCGGATGCGTGGCTGCTCGATACCGTCCGCACCGCTTGGCGCACCAAGATCCGCACCGGCATCAAGGCCGATCTACGGGCACGCCTGTTCGAGCGGGCGGAGGAAGCGGCGGTGAAGGTGTTCGCCGGCAACCTCAAGGATCTGCTGCTCGCTGCCCCCGCGGGCGGGCGGGCGACGCTCGGGCTCGATCCGGGCTACCGCAACGGCGTGAAGGCGGCGGTGGTGGACCGCACCGGCAAGGTCGTGGCCGTCGAGACCACCTATCCGCACGAGCCGCAGCGGCGCTGGAAGGAGGCGGTGGCCTCGCTCTCCCGGCTCTGTCGTCAGCACGGCGTCGAGCTGATCGCCATCGGCAACGGCACTGCCTCGCGCGAGACCGACCGGCTCGCCACCGAGATCCTTACGGCCAACCCCGATCTGAAAATGGCCAAGGTCACGGTGTCGGAGGCCGGCGCCTCGGTCTACTCGGCCTCGGCCACCGCCACCCGCGAGCTGCCCGACCTCGACGTGTCGCATCGCGGCGCGGTCTCCATCGCCCGGCGCCTGCAGGACCCGCTTGCGGAACTGGTGAAGATCGACCCGAAATCCATCGGCGTCGGCCAGTACCAGCACGATGTCACCGAGCAGAAGCTGTCGCGCTCGCTCGAAGCCGTGGTCGAGGACGCGGTGAACGCGGTCGGCGTCGATGTGAACACGGCGTCGGGCCCGCTGCTCGCCCAGGTCTCGGGCCTCGGCACGTCGGTGGCCGAAAAAATCGTCGCGCACCGCGACGCCAACGGCCCGTTCCGAACGCGCGCCGGGCTGAAGAAGGTGCCGGGCCTCGGCGCCAAGACGTTCGAGCTCGCGGCGGGCTTCCTGCGCATCCCCGATGGCGAGGACCCGCTCGACCGCTCCGGCGTCCACCCGGAGGCGTACCCGGTGGTGCGACGCATCCTGGAGGCGACGAAGAGCGACATCCGGGTGCTGATCGGCAATGAAGCGGCCCTGCGCGCGCTCTCGCCCGCCGCCTTCGCCGACGAGCGGTTCGGCGTGCCGACCGTGCGCGACATCATCGCCGAACTGGAGAAGCCCGGCCGCGACCCGCGTCCGGCCTTCAAGACGGCGAGCTTCCAGGACGGTGTCGAGACGATCGGCGACCTCAAGCCGGGGATGCAGCTGGAGGGTGTCGTCACCAACGTCGCGGCCTTCGGTGCCTTCGTCGATATCGGCGTGCATCAGGACGGGCTGGTCCACATCTCGGCGATGGCCCGCAAACGGATCGCCTCCCCCTCCGAGGTGGTGAAGACCGGCGATGTGGTGCGCGTGCTGGTGCTGTCGGTCGATGTGCCGCGCAAGCGCATCGCGCTGTCGATGCGGCTCGACGACCCCCTTGAGGGCGCGACGGCGCCGCGCGGAAACGCCCCCCGCCCCGAGGCGCAGCCACGGCGCCCGGCGCCCGTGGCCACACCGCAGGACGGGGCGCTGGCCGACGCGCTCCGGCGTGCCGGAGTCTCGGCGCCTAAGCGTTCCTGAGCGACAAGCGTACGATCTGCCCGCGGGCGGGGGCCGGCTTTTCGCGGCGCGAAACCTCCGGGCTCGTCGCCGACCGTTGAGCCGGCCACCCCAGCACGTCGGCCCCCTCGGGGTGGGAATGCGCGTTCCCACCGGCCGGTAGGCCGGCCTGCTCCGTCAGCGAGAGGGCGGACGTATGCCCGGTCGGATCCCAACTCTTGAACCGGCACAGCACGAGGTAGTCCTGAATCGTGATCAGATCGGCATCCACGAGTGCCAGAGCCGCTTCGCGTGTCTCGATGAGATCGGGATTCAAAGCCTACTCCCTCGCCAAAAAACGAACCTAGAAGAAATTAATTCGTCGAAAATATCAACTCAAGGTATGTCAATACGGCTGAACCGGACCGCTTCGGCAGGTGAAAAGCCGCTCATGGGCGAGGGGTCGGCGTGACCGGCGCCGGACTCATCAGGGCGAGAGGCGGCTTGGACGCGGTGAGGCGGAGCGGGTGGATTCGCTCGTACGCGCCGGCCCGAAGGCCTTCGCGCTCGCAATGGCATCGCACGGGCCGGGACCGGCGTGCCGTCCCCAGATTCGCCGTTTTCTTCGGTTTCCTGCGCAGCACAAGGCGCGGGTCTCAACCGCCCGCTGTGCCTCGCTGATTTTCGGCGAGGGGCGGTCGTACGGCGAGCGCATCCGTTGCGTCGGTCCGGCCCGCATCGCTCACCGGTGGAGCCTACCGAACCGTGATCCGTTTCGAGAACGTCACCAAGGTCTATTCCACCTATGGTCGGCGACGCACCATCCTCGACCGGGTGAACTTCACCCTGAAGCCCGGCATCAGCTACGGCATCATGGGGATCAACGGTGCCGGCAAATCGACCACCATGAAGCTCATCGCCGGCGTCGAGGAGCCGACCCGGGGCCGCATCGTCCGGGGTCTTCGCATCTCCTGGCCACTGGGCTTCGCGGGCGGCTTCAACGCGAAGATGACGGGCCGGGACAACGTCATCTTCGTTGCCCGGATCTACGGCGAGGATCCGCGGCGCGTGCTCGAATTCGTCGAGGATTTTTCCGAACTCGGCAGTTACCTCAACATGCCGGTCAACACCTACTCGTCCGGTATGGGCTCGCGACTCGCCTTCGGGATGAGCATGGCGATTCCCTTCGACACCTACCTCATCGACGAGACGCTCTCGGTGGGCGACGCGCGCTTCCAGAAGCGGTGCGCCGAGGTGTTCAACAAGCGGCGCGAGACCGCGGACGTGATCCTGATCTCCCACAGCATGGAACAGATCCGCGATTATTGCAGTCAGGCTCTGATCCTGATCAACGGGCAGGCGGTGGTTTACGACGACGTCGATGAGGCGATCACGGCCTACCGGCGCCTGAATAGCTGAAGGGTCGCACGACGGTGCCGGCCGCCTTTCGAGGTTCGGACACGCTTTCGCCGCGAGGGCGGGCCAGAGACGCAAGCGTGCGATGTGTGGCCGCCTCCGAGGCGGCGCGGCAGACCGCGCGAGGCGTGCGAGCACCGAGACCATGAGCACCGAGATCAGCACTCCGAGCAGCGCACCGCTCACCACCGCCGACCGTTCGACGGCCGTTACGGAATCGCTCAAGCGCTTCGCCCGCATCGCGCGCCAATCCGACCACAAGAAGGGCATTCGCGCCTATCAGACGCATATCCGGCGCGATCCCTGGATCCCCGCCTTCTTCGTGCTGCTGTTCCTGCTGCCGACGATGATCGCCGCCGGCTATTTCTACCTCGTCGCCTCGGACCGCTACATCACCGAGGCACGCTTCGCCCTGCGCCCGGCGCTTGGCAACGTCGACAAGGTGCAGAGCGAGGACACGGGCAGCAACAGCTCCCTGTCCAAGCAGATGATCGCCCAGGACACGCTGATCACGACGAGCTACATCGCCAGCCGTCAGATGATCGAGACCATGGAGCGGCAGATGCCGCTGCGCGAGATGTTCTCGCGGGATGGCATCGACTTCTTCTCGCGCTTCGACGCCGACGAGCCGATCGAGCGGTTCATGCGCTATTGGCACAAGCGCGTGACGACCTCGGTCGATTCCAATGGCGGTATCATCAGCCTGAAGGTCGCCGCCTTCGATGCGCAGGAATCCTACACGCTGACCCGCGCCCTCCTGGACGAGAGCGAGCGCATGGTGAACGAGCTCAGTCTCAAGGCGCGCAACGCCGCGCTGGCCGAGAGCACCCGCGAACTCAAGAACGCCGAGGAGCGCCTGCACACCGTACAGCGTGCCATGCGCGACCTGCGCAACCGCGCCGGCATTCTCGACGCGCAATCGGCCAACAAGAACAACCTCATGGTCATCGCGGAACTGCGCAAGAAGCGCATCGATCTCTCGGTGCAGCTCAACCAGAGCCTGCGAGACCTCGCGCCGGAGCGGCGTCCGATTCAGGATTTGAAGGCGCAGATCCAAGATCTCGATGACAACATCGAGAAGATCGAACGGCAGATGACCAGCACCGATCCGGATCAGCGGCGCCTGCTATCGGAGGCGATGACGGAATTCGAGGGGCTGGAGAACGAGCGCAAGAACGCGCTGCTCTACCACAACAAGGTGTTGGCCGCGAGCGAGCAGGCCCGCATCGTCGCCAACCGCCAGATCGAGTTCTTCACGCCCGTGGTCGACCCGGTCGTGCCCACGTCGGCGATCGAGCCGCGCAAGCACCTGATCACGAGCATCGTCGCGCTGGTGGCCATGGTGGTGTTCGGCTTCGCCGTCCTGATCCGAAAGTATTTCTACAGTTAAACCCGCCGTATCATGCGATTTCGCCGGGCGGACGGCGGGTCGGCGGCGAGGCGGTGGGATCGGCCGGCGTACCCGGCTCGGGCGCGAGGGCCGGATCGTGTACCGGCGAGGGCGTTCCAGTGGCGCGCGTCTCGCCCGTGGTGCCGCTGGTCCAACCCTGCGCCCGCCAGCCCTCCGCGCGCTCGTCGAGATCGACCGCTCCGCCGCGCTGCATCAGAGCGATGACACGGTCGGCGATCTCCCCGTCCGCGCGCACGGTGACCAGGGTGCCCCCGCGCCGGATGCCCTCGGCATAGGTCTCGGCATCGGCGCCGCTCAGCCCCGCGCCGGTTAGGGCGCCGATCAGGCCGCCCGCGGCCGCTCCCACCCCTGCCCCCGACAGGGCGGCGACGAGCCAGCCCGCCGCGATCACCGGACCGGCGCCGGGAATCGCGAGAAGCCCCAGACTCGCGAGCAGGCCCGCGCCACCGCCGAGGACGGTGCCGACCGTCGCCCCCGCTCCCGCCCCCTCTGTCGCCGAACTCTCATGCTCGCTTGCCGAGACACGGCCCGGCGCCACCGGCTCGCCCGTAGAGCCACCGGCCGAGGCGCCAGCCGGCCGATCCGTGCCGTTCAGCGAGACGATGCCGATATCCGATTGCGGCACGCCCGCCGCCTCAATGTGATCGATGACGCGGGCGGCGGCGTCCTGGTTGTCGAACAGGGCGGTGACGGCGCGTGCTGCCATGGTCGTTCCTCTATCTGCTTTGGGGTCGGTCAGCCGCTACTCGGCAGCGACGTTGCCCCGGAAATCCATGCCGACGCTCAGCGTGCGGCCCGCATGCTCGGCGCGCCCACGCCAGATGCCCTGTCCATCGAGGTGCAGGTCGGCGACGTCGGCAAAGCCCATCTCGGCAAACCGCGCGCGTACCTGCGCGGCGGTGAAGCTGTTGGCGCCCGGTTCGAGCCGCCCGCCCACCGCCCCATGTGCCTTCTCCGCGGGCGTCACGGCGGGCGCTTCCGGCTCCGGCGCAGCAAGCACAGCCGTCGATGCCAGCACGGCGAGGAGGAGAAGGGGAAGGGCGCGCATGACTTGAGGCTCGTCCGCAGGCTCGCGGCCGTTCACCGGGCCGGTTGCCGGACCAAGCCCCGGCCACCGGTCGAGGTTCCGTCTCGAGGCCGGCGTTGTTGGGGTCGGCGTTAACGCATCGCTAACCCTGCACCCGGCAAATCCTGCCGGGTGCGGTCCTGCGGTTAGGCCCGCGCGATTCGTCTTCGGGGATTCGGCGCGATGAGCGAGACGGCCAGGGCCGTTCCAGCGGGAGCAGGCGGGCTCGGCGGCCTGTCCTCCCTGCGCATGCCGAACCGGGCGAGCTTCCAGGCGCTGTCCAAACGCTCGGACCTGTTCTTCGCCACCGCGGTGATGGGCATCCTCGTGGTGCTGATCTTCCCGCTGCCGGCCTTCCTGCTCGACCTGCTGCTCGCGGTCTCGATCATCATCTCGGTGCTGATCATGATGACAGGGCTGTTCATCGACAATCCGCTCGAATTCACCGTCTTCCCGACGCTGCTGCTGGTCGCGACACTGCTACGGCTCGCGCTCAACCTCGCCTCGACCCGGCTGATCCTCGGCCATGGCCACGAGGGCACGGCGGCGGCGGGCCACGTCATCGAGGCCTTCGGGCATTTCGTGATGGGCGGCAACTTCGTGATCGGGATCATCGTCTTCGCGATCCTGATCATCGTGAACTTCGTCGTCATCACCAAGGGCTCGGGCCGTATCGCCGAGGTGGCCGCGCGCTTCACCCTCGACGCCATGCCCGGCAAGCAGATGGCGATCGACGCCGACCTCTCGGCCGGGCTGATCGACGAGAAGGTGGCCAAGGCCCGCCGCTCGGCGCTCGAAGAGGAATCCTCGTTCTTCGGAGCCATGGACGGTGCCTCGAAGTTCGTGCGCGGCGACGCGGTGGCCGCACTCCTCATCACCGGCATCAACGTGGTCGGCGGCATCATCATCGGTGTCGCCCAGAACGGGCTCGGCTTCGCCGAAGCCGCCAAGACCTACACCCTGCTCACCATCGGTGACGGGCTCGCTTCGCAGGTGCCGGCGCTGATCGTCTCGACCGCGGCCGGCATCCTCGTCTCGAAGGCCGGCGTGAAAGGCTCGGCGGACAAGGCGCTCGGCAAGCAGATGGCGAACTACCCCAAAGCCCTCGGCATGTCGGCGGGCGTCATGATCCTGATCGCCCTCCTGCCCGGCATGCCGATGCTGCCCTTCCTCGCGCTCGGCGGCGCCTCCGGCTACGCGGCGTGGCGCATCGCCAAGACCCAACGCGAAAACCCGCCCGCGCCGGCCGAGGGCACGCCCGGCGCCGCTGCCCCCGGCGCAGCGCCCGCGGAGGAGACCGTCACCGATCTCCTGAAGCTCGACGACCTCAAGCTGGAGATGGGCTACGCGCTCCTCGCTCTCGTCAACGGCGAGGGCCAGGACCGGCTCACCGACCAGATCAAGGCCCTGCGCCGCCAGCTCGCGGCGGAACTCGGCATCGTCATGCCCTCGGTGCGCATCCTCGATAACGTGAGCCTGGAGGCCAACACCTACGTGGTGCGGGTGAAGGAGATCGAGGCCGGCACCGGCCAGGTCTTCCCCGGCCAGTTCATGGCGATGGACCCCATGGGCGGTCAGGTGCAGCTGCCCGGCCAGCATCTCTTGGAGCCGACCTTCGGTCTGCCCGCGACCTGGGTCGATGCCGGCCTGCGGGATCAGGCACAGCTCAAGGGCTACACCGTGGTCGATGCGGCCACCGTGATCTCGACCCACCTGACCGAACTCATCAAGGCCCACGTCTCGGAACTCCTGAACCACGTCGAGGTGCAGAAGCTGCTGCGCGAACTGCCCAAGGAGCACACCGAACTCCTCAAGGAAGTGGTGCCGTCGCAGATCGCCACCACCGGCATCCAGCGCGTGCTGCAACTGCTGCTCGCCGAGCGGGTCTCGGTGCGCGACCTCGGCTCCATCGTCGAGGGCATCGCCGAGGTCGCCGGCCATGTGAAGAACCCGCGCGACATCGTCGAGCATGTCCGCGCCCGCCTCGGCCGGCAGATCTGCGCCCAGTATCAGGGCCCGGACGGGACGCTGCCGATCATCACCCTGTCACCCGCCTGGGAGCAGGCCTTCCTCGAATCAATCGTCGGCGAGCGCGAGGAGCGCTACCTCGCGATGCAGCCCTCGAAGCTCACGGAATTCGTCAACACGGTGCGCGACCGCTTCGAGCAGGCGGCCCGGATGGGCGAGATGCCGGTGCTCGTCACCTCCGTGCAGGCCCGGCCGTTCGTGCGCTCGATCATCGAGCGCTTCCGCCGCGAGACCCCGGTGATGAGCCAAGCGGAGATCCATTCCCGTGCGCGGCTGCGGACGGTGGGATCGGTGTAACGGCCTGACGCCCGGTCCAATGTCCGTCGCCGTCACCATTGGCGCAGGCAGGTTTCGGGGATCGTTAACATCGGTCCATTACCAACCCAACGTTGCCCCGCGAGGAAAAGCCGAACTCGGGGCCGTTCGGGGGTGTGCCGATGCTTCGCTTTGATATTCCGAGAAAGCTCTATGCCCTGGTGGTGCTGTCGGCCCTGAGTCTCGTGGCGATCGGCACGGTCGCCCTGAGCTATCAATACGACGCGATGTACACTCAGCGCGTGAACCGCCTCAACCTGATGACGGAATCGGCCGTCAACCTGATCGACCACCATCGCCAGCGTGTCGAGAAAGGCGAGATGACGGAGGCTGCGGCCCGAGCCGCCGCCTATGCCGCCGTCACATCGATGCGGCACGGCAAGGACGGCTACTTCTTCGTCTACGACCGCGACATCAACGTCGTCGCCCATGCGACGTCGAAGCTCATCGGCCAGAGCTTCCGCGACCTGAAGGACACGACCGGCTTCGCCTTCATCGCCGACGTATTGCCGCGCGCCGTGCGCGATGGGGTCGCCTCCATCGTCTACACGTGGAAGCGCACGCCGGACGCCGAGGCGACGCCGAAACTCGGCGTGTTCCGGTTCTACGCGCCGTGGGGGCTCTACATCGGCACCGGCGTCCATATCGACGACCTGAAGGCGACGCTGTGGGAGCAGATCGAACGCCTCGGCGTCATCGCACTCGGCATCCTCCTCGTCCTCGGCGCGGTTTCCTGGGCGATCATCCGCTCGATCGTGCGCCCGATGAACGCGCTGCAGGCGACAATGGGCCGGCTCGCCGAGGGCCGTACCGACATCGCCCTGCCCGAGGCCGAGCGGAACGACGAGGTGGGCGCGATGGCGCGCGCCGTGGCGGTGTTCCGCGACAACGCCGTCGAGCGCGAACGGCTGCAGGGCGCCCAGGATGCCGATCAGGCGCTGAAGATGGAGCGTGGGGAGCGGCTCAATGCCCTGATCCAGGGTTTCGAGGGCACGATCACCGGCATCGTCACCACCATCGGCGGGGCCGCCTCGCAGCTGCAATCGACCGCGCAGGGCCTCGCCGGCACCGCGAACCAGACGGCCGAACAATCGACCGCCGTCGCCGCGGCCGCCGAGGAGGCGACCACGAACGTCAACACCGTGGCCGCCGCCGCCGAGGAACTCGGCACCTCCGTCCAGGAGATCGGCCGGCAGGTGGACGGGTCGGCCGCCCTCTCCCGCACCGCCGTGGACGAGGCCGGCCAGACCGGGCAGCTCGTCCAGGATCTGAGCGAGGCCGCCGCCCGCATCGGCGACGTCGTGGCGATGATCTCCGACATCGCCGGCCAGACCAATCTGCTGGCCCTCAACGCGACGATCGAGGCGGCGCGCGCCGGTGAAGCGGGCCGCGGCTTCGCCGTGGTGGCGGCGGAGGTGAAGGAGTTGGCAAGCCAGACGGCGCGGGCGACGACGGACATCTCAGAGCAGATCGCCCGCATCCAGCGCTCCACCGATACGGCCGTGAGCGCGATCGGCGACATCACCGGGCGAATCCGCGAGATCAGCAGCGTCTCCACCTCGATCGCGGCGGCGGTCGAGGAGCAGAGCGCGGCGACCCAGGAGATCGTCCGCAACGTGGCCCAGGCCGCGACGGGCACCAGCGAGGTCACGCACAACATCACCGGCGTCGCCCGCGCCTCGGAGGAGACCGGGACGGCCGCCGCACAGGTGCTCGGCGCCGCCTCGGAGCTGTCGCAGCAATCCGATCACCTGCGGGCCGAGGTCCGGCGCTTCCTGGCGACGGTGCGGGCCGCCTGAAGCCTGACGCGCTCGCCGACGGCCCTACGAAAAGAGCCGAGCCGACCCCGATAAGGTCGGCTCGGCTTTTCGATTCATGCGCGCGGTCCCCTCGGAGAGCCGGCATCGCCAGGGGGCAGGTAACCGCCTCGGCTCCGTGAGCATCGTCCTGGATACCGGATCCAGGACGATGCTCCAGCCTTTTGATTTTGCATCATCTTTTCCTGAAAAGCCGGAAGCCACCTTTCGGGATGATGCGCTAGGCCGGCCGCCGGTCAGGCATGCCCCTCGATGGCGCGCAGGACGGCGACCATCTGGTCGGCCTGCGAGCGGGTGAGCCCTTTGCTGATGATCGTGCCGTCCCGGCAGATCGAACAGGTGCCGTCTTCGGCGACCCGAATCTTGATCGAAGCCATGATACCCATCCGGAGCCGGAACGGCTCCTCATTCCGTCGAAGCTTAACCGTTCCTGAAAGGCCCGCAACCCTGCGCGTCCCACTCATCCACGGAAGCGGTGTGAGGTAAGGATCGGCGATCCTGCCGTCACTGCGACGAAATGTACTCGAAATCCAAAGCCAGTGACCCGAAACGCAACCGGCGGCTCGCTCCATGGAGCGGCCGCCGGCAGACGTTTCAAAGGTGGTGGATCAGACCGCCTTCTTCTCGAGCCGACGCTCGATCACATGGTTGTCGAGGCCCGGCGCGACGAGCGGCGGCTCCGGCGCGGCCTTGCCGTCCTTGCTGCCGAGCGCGTTCGTGAGGCGGGAGCGCTCGAACAGCAGCACCACGACGATGGCCACGGCGAAGGGGATGATCAGGTAGAACAGGCGGAAGATCAGGACCGCGGCGAGAACCGGCGCTTTCTCGGCATCGGTCTGAAGCTGCATGGCGGTGAAGAACACGAGCTCGAACACGCCGAGGCCGCCCGGCGCGTGCGAGGCGAGCGCGACGGAGAACGAGGCGAGGAAGATACCGAGCACCGGGATGAAGCCGGGGTTCAGGGCATCCGGCAGGGCGAAGTAGATGATGCCGGCGGCACCCAGCAGCTCCAGCGGCGCCGCGATGAGCTGGCGCACCATGATTCCGGGCCGCGGATACTCGATTTTGAAGTTGCGGATCGTCAGCGGGCGGAAGCGCAGCACCGAGCCGAGGACGTAGAGCGCGACGAAACCGAGCAGACCGAAGCCGACCAGCCGCGAGGTCGCAGGATTGGTCAACACCGCCGGCAGCAGGTTGTCGAGCCGCGCGAGGAGGTTCGGATCGTAGACCAGCACGAAGCCGCCGAGCAGGATCGTGCCGAGACCGAAGGTGAAGGAGCACAGGGCTACCAACACCGCGACCTGCGCCGCCGAGAGGCCTTTCGAGGTGTAGGCCCGGTAGCGCACTAGGGCGCCGGAGAAGACCGAGGCGCCGATGTTGTGCGAGAGGGCGTAGGTCGTGAACGAGCACAGCGATACGAACAGCCACGAGATGTGGCGCACACCCAGATGCAGCAGCGCAATCCGGTCGTACCAAGCGAGCGCGGCGTAGGCGACGAGGGTGGAGAGGGCGGCCAGCAGGAAGTGATGGAGCGGGATGGCAGCAAACGCCGCTTCGATGCTCGCCCAGGAGAGGGTCTTCAACTGTCCCCAGAGCAGGTAGCAGGACACCGCCACTGCGGCGAGGCCGATCAAGCCCCAGAAGACTTCACTGATTTTTTTCATGGATGTCCGCCGCCTCTCTCGGGAGCGGTCTCTCCTGCGCCACGACCGCGCGCATCGCAAGCGGGACTGGGCGACCGTCTCGATGGGGCCGGCTCTTGCCGTTAGATCATGACGCTTTCATGCCGAACAACGCGGCCCTGACCGATTCGGCGGGGCTGGCGTGCATCGTATCCAGTGCGGCTCGAGCGGTCGGGAATGGCCCCTCGATGGACGCGGCGATCGATCTGGCAGGAAAGCACGGCTCGGCGGGGAGCCGTGCGGATCGGGCTCGCCCCCTGCCCTACCGCGAAGGCGTGACCTGATCGATATAGGCCGCGTTGGATCCTCTCGAGGGCGGAGGGCTCACCCGTTCGCGGCGACCGGAGGATCGACCCCTGATCGACCCCGGGATCGGGCCTGCGGCGTCGAGCAGCTCCTCGTCCGTGATCAGGCCCGGGCGACGCGTGCTGGTGCGAGGCCCCGGTCCCAAACGCTGTCCCTCGTAGAGGTTGATACAATCGCGCAGGGCAATCGGGTCTCGAATGAAGGTGCAGTCATTCACATTCGGAACAGGCGCCGCCCCGTTCGGAGTGACGAGGTTCTGCGCTACCACGGCCGGCGATGCGGATGTCGGCCCGAGCGTATCGACCCGATAGGCGATGCCGTCCGGCGTGACGGTGTTTCGCGCCGTCGCAACGGATGGCGCGGCATCCCAATCCCACGCGATCGTCCGAGACCCGCTTCCATCCAGTGGGATGACGCGCTGCGCAAAGGCGGCGGAGGGGATGAGGCCGGCGACACAGACCGCGAGCAGGACCTTGGTTCCAGACTGCAGCATGTCGCACCTATGCAGGAGCGGCGCGCGCCAGAATGCGGTTCGCTGCCGACTACATCGGTAAAAACTTCGTTTCCTATTCGGGGTTCCCGCCCAGGCCGACAGGCCGGCACCGGCTGTCATCCGGGCCCGCCCGACAGGATCGTGGCATGCGGTTCCTAAGGGGTGACAGCGGGGAACCGTGGACGCGCCCGCATCACCGGCCTCGTGCCGCCGAGGCGCTCGACAATCCTGCCGACAGCCGTCTCCGACCCGATGGCATCAGGCCGGCGCCTCTCGGTCCTTGTTGACGCGCTTTCCCTCGACGAACCGGCACACTTCGTCGGAATGCGCCTGAGGATCTCGCCTCTCAGGCCCGAGCCCGAAGTCCGATCGCGTCCATCTCGGCCTGCTCGCGGGCGGCTTCGGCCGCACGCTCGGCGGAGCGCTCGCGATCCTCCAGGATCTCGACCTTCTTCAGTTCCTCGAACGCCTCGCCGAGCTCTGCCTTGGCCTCGGCGAGCTGCCCCTCGAGGGCGGCGGCCGACTGGCGCATGTTGTCCCGGCGGCCGGTGGCGGCGCGGGCATAGGTCGGATAGGCGAAATGGGCCGGATCGGAGATCCCGGCACGGGCCTCCTCCTGCGAGACTTCCCGGTCGAGTTCGGCCGCCATGCGGTTGAAGTCGGCCATCATCATCTCGATCTGCGCCACCCTGCGGCGCTTCTCATCCACCTGGAACCGACGCAACCGGATCAGCGTGTCACGCGATTTCATGTCGGGCCATCCACTCCACGCTACGCCGGGACGCAACCCGATCGGCGCGGGCGGTCCACACGGACCGTTATCCCGACGCGCTCCTCGAAGCCGCCTCACGCACCGCCGACAATGGCGGCCAACCGGTCGTAACCCTCGCCGATGGAGGTTGCTTCTTCCTTACCCTGCCCCAGAAAAGCCGTCAGATCGGGCATGAGAGCGACCGCCTCATCCACCTCCGGCGACGAGCCGGCGCGATAGGCTCCGAGCCGGATCAACTCTTCCATGTCGGCATAGGTCGCCAGCACCTTTCGCGCACGGCGGACGGTGGGAAGATGGGCCGGGTCGCAGGCTCGCGGCATGGTGCGCGAGACCGAGCGCAGCACGTTGATCGCCGGGTAGCGCCCCTGCTCGGCGATCCGCCGCTCCATGACGATGTGCCCGTCGAGGATGCCGCGCACCGCATCCGCCACCGGCTCGTTGTGGTCGTCGCCCTCCACCAGCACGGTGAACAGGCCGGAGATCGCCCCCTCCCCCACGCCCGGCCCGGCCCGTTCGAGCAGGCGCGGCAGTTCGGAGAAGACGGTGGGCGTGTAGCCCTTGGCCGTCGGCGGCTCGCCGCCGGCCAGTCCGATGTCGCGCTGGGCCATGGCGAAGCGGGTGATCGAATCGATCATGCACAGAACCTGTGCGCCCTGATCGCGAAAGTACTCGGCCACCGCCAGGGTCACGTAGGCGGCGTTGCGGCGCATCAGCACCGGCTCGTCCGAGGTCGCCACCACCACAACCGAACGGGCGAGCCCCGCCGCGCCGAGGTCGTCCTGGAGAAACTCCTGCACCTCGCGCCCGCGCTCGCCGACGAGGCCGATCACCGCCACGTCGGCGGCGGTGTAGCGGGCCAGCATCGACAGCAGCACCGACTTGCCGACCCCGGAGCCGGCGAAGATGCCCATGCGCTGCCCGCGGCACATGGTGAGGAAGGTGTTGATGCAGCGAACCCCGAGATCGAGCGGCGGCCCGACGCGCCGTCGTCCGTGCGCGGGAGGCGGATCGGCCCGCAGGGGATAGATTGCGGGCCCCTGCGCGAGAGGGCCGAGGCCGTCGATGGGCCGCCCGAGGGCATCGACGGTGCGGCCGAGCCAGGCGGCGGAGGGGCGGATCGCGCCGGCCGCCTCGTCGCGCACCAGGGCCGGGCAGCCGCGGCGCACGCCTTCGAGGGAGCCGAACGGCATGGCGAGCGCCCGGTCGCCGGCAAAGCCGATCACCTCGCACGGCACCGTCGAGGCCGCGACCCCGGCGCCTTCCACCAACACGTCGATGCGCCCGCCAAGCCGCATCGCGGAGACTGGCCCGGCCACCTCGACCAGAAGGCCGCGGATCGCCGTCACCCGTCCGAAGGTCTCCAGGGTCTCGACGGTCGAGAGCGCGGCGAGCGCCGCCGCCAGCCCCCCGGAGCCGCGCTCCTGCGTCATGTGCTCCGACCCCGTTAACCGCGTCCCGCCACCGAACCGGCCGATGTCTTAACACCGCCGGACCGCTCGCCAAGGCTCCCGGCCGGCTGACCGGATGGCGATGCCGCCGCTCGCGGGAATGGGAACGGCGACGAATGGCCTTCGTCACCTTTCCGCAACAGAAGGGCCAACCTCAGACAAATGAAGGGGTTAGCGGGGGAGGCTCACTCTCGGCTTCGGGAGAGCGCGCACCGCTGGAGAACAGATCGCCAACGATAGGGAGAATCGCTGCCGGACTCGAAAGAGACAGTGCTTGCAAGCGGGATTCGGGTTTTGTTAACGGTTAAGGAATAGCGTTTCGAAAGTGGGAATGAGGGAGCGTCCGCCGTGGCCGTCGGCGGACGACCGGCGGCGGCTTGTCTCAAGCGCCCCGAAACGGCTTGTCCGGTGGGGATCACGATGCGCGTACTTCTGATCGAGGACGACAGCGCCACGGCGCAGAGCATCGAATTGATGCTCAAGTCCGAGAACTTTAACACCTACACGACCGACCTCGGCGAAGAGGGTGTCGATCTCGGCAAACTCTACGATTACGACATCATCCTTTTGGATCTGAACCTGCCCGACATGTCGGGCTACGAGGTGCTGCGCTCGTTGCGTGTCGCCAAGGTGAAGACCCCGATCCTGATCCTGTCGGGCATGGCCGGCATCGAGGACAAGGTGAAGGGCCTCGGCTTCGGCGCCGACGACTACCTCACCAAACCCTTCCACAAGGACGAACTGGTGGCGCGCATCCACGCCATCGTCCGCCGCTCGAAGGGCCATGCTCAGTCGGTCATCACCACCGGCGACCTGATCGTGAACCTCGATCAGAAGACCGTCGAGGTCTCGGGCTCGCGGGTCCACCTCACCGGCAAGGAGTACCAGATGCTGGAACTCCTCAGCTTGCGGAAGGGCACCACGCTGACCAAGGAGATGTTCCTCAACCATCTCTACGGCGGCATGGACGAGCCGGAGCTGAAGATCATCGACGTGTTCATCTGTAAGCTGCGCAAGAAGCTGGCGAACGCTTCTGCCGGCAAGAACTACATCGAGACCGTGTGGGGCCGTGGCTACGTGCTGCGCGAGCCGGTCGAGGGTGAAGACCGCATGGCGGTCTGAGATCTATGGCGGTCTGAGATCTGTCGCCGGAACCGTACCGACGAACCCCGCTCCGGCGGGGTTCTTTCGTTCAGGGTCCGGCGATCCGCGGGCCGAGGGCCTGAACGAGGGATCGGGCGTTGCGGGAGGCGGTCGCCGCGTCGGCCGCCAGCGAGCGGATCGTCGGCAGGTCGCTCTCGCACGCGGTACAGAGAAGCGTCAGCCGATCCGTCTCGGCCCGCCCCGAGAAGCGACCGCCCGGCGCGGCCTTCGCCTCGGCAGCGAGCGTGCCGAGATCGCGGACAGCGAATCCTTCGGCGAAAGCCGGCAGGGGCGCGAGGCCGAGAAAGACGGCAACGGCCCGTCGCCGCATGCGCCCCCTTCCCCCGCGACCGCGAACGAACCGCCGAATCAGGCCTCGGCCGGCTCCTCGCGGAAATACGGCTCGACGGCACCCTTGAGCTTGACCGTCATCGGATTGCCGGCCCGGTCGAGTGCCTTGCCGGCCGAGAGCCGCACCCAGCCTTCGCTGACGCAGTACTCCTCGACATTGGTCTTCTCGGCACCCTTGAAGCGGATGCCGACGCCGCGGGCGAGGACCGCCTCGTCGTAATGGGGGCTGTTCGGATTGACCGAGAGGCGGTCGGGGGGCGTTTCGGACATGGATGGTGCGTTCCTGGAAATCGTGCCGGCCGGTTACGGCAATCGCGGCGCGCCCGCAACGGCACGCTCGGCCCGCGCCGCATCGATCAACTCCGCCACCCGCCCGCTTTGGAGGAGCGGAATCCACCGCATCACCGTCTCATGCGGAAAATCCCACCACGCCGCCTCGACGAGTGCGGCCGTCGTCGCCTCGTCGAAGCGGCGGCGCACGATCCGCGCCGGGTTGCCGGCGACGACCGCGTAGGGCGGTACATCCCGCGTGACGACGGCATGGGCCGCCACCACCGCGCCAGGCCCGACGGTCACGCCCGACAGAATCATGCAGCCCGATCCGAGCCAGACGTCGTGGCCGATGATCACGCCGCCGCGCGAGGAATGGTAATCCTGGGGTGCGTCCGCTCCCGGCCACAGGCCGGTCATCGCGGCGAACGGATAGGTCGAAACCCAGTCGAGCCGGTGGTCGCCGCCGAGCAGGATCTCGACCCGATCCGCGATGGAACAATACCGGCCGATCGTCAGCCGCTGGCCGGATTCGGGGAAGCGCACCTTCGGTCGGCCGTAAGAGTATGCGCCGATTGAGAAATTCCAGCGCCGGGCCAGCTTTTCCAGATGCAGCCGCGTCTCGTTGTGCGGGTTGCGCCCCCGCCGCAGCCGTTGCAACAGATGCCTCAACAGTGCCCCCCGCGAGAAGAGGGTGCGGGCGCGCAAAAACGAGCGGAAGAGGACGGCATCGCCATGGCCGACAATATGTCCGAGGATCTGAAGTCCGGGGCGCTCGTCTACCACCGACTGCCGAAACCCGGAAAGCTCGAGATCCAGGCCACCAAGCCGCTCGGCAACCAGCGCGATCTGGCCCTCGCCTATTCTCCCGGCGTGGCCGCCGCCTGCATGGCGATCTACGACGACCCGCAGGAGGCCGCCACCCTCACCATCCGCCAGAATCTCGTCGCCGTGCTCTCGAACGGCACGGCCGTGCTCGGCCTCGGCGATATCGGCCCGCTGGCCTCCAAGCCGGTGATGGAGGGCAAGGCGGTCCTGTTCAAGAAGTTCGCCGGCATCGACGTCTTCGACATCGAGGTGGACCAGAAGGACGTCGACAAGCTCGTCGACGTGGTCTGCTCCCTGGAGCCGACCTTCGGCGGCATCAACCTCGAAGACATCAAGGCGCCGGAATGCTTCGAGGTGGAGGAACGGTGCCGGGAGCGGATGAACATCCCGGTCTTCCACGACGACCAGCACGGCACGGCGATCATCGTCGCGGCCGCCGTCCTCAACGCACTCGAACTCGCGGGCAAGCAGCTCTCGGACGCCAAGATCGTCACCTCGGGTGCGGGTGCTGCGGCCCTGGCCTGCCTCAACCTCTTGGTCTCGCTCGGCGCGACCCGTGAAAACATCACCGTCACCGACATCAAGGGCGTGGTCTACAAGGGCCGCGCCGAGCTGATGGACCGCTGGAAGGACGTCTACGCGCAGGAGACCGAAGCGCGGACGCTCGCCGAGGTGATCCCCGGCGCCGACGTGTTCATCGGCCTCTCGGCGGGCGGGGTGCTCAAGCCCGAATATCTCGAGAAGATGGCCGAGAAGCCGCTCATCATGGCGCTCGCCAACCCCTATCCGGAGATCATGCCGGACTTGGCCGAGCAGGCGCGGCCGGACGCGATGATCTGCACGGGGCGCTCGGACTTCCCCAACCAGGTCAACAACGTCCTCTGCTTCCCCTACATCTTCCGCGGCGCGCTCGATGTCGGCGCCCACAAGATCAACGAGGAGATGAAGAAGGCCGCCGTGAAGGCGATCGCGGCGCTCGCCCGCGAGGCGCCTTCCGACGTGGTGGCCCGCGCCTATGGCGGCGAGGCCCGTCCGTTCGGGCCTCGCTCGCTGATCCCGAGC
The DNA here is from genome assembly GCF_024169925.1 of Methylorubrum extorquens. Lineage (NCBI taxonomy): Bacteria > Pseudomonadati > Pseudomonadota > Alphaproteobacteria > Hyphomicrobiales > Methylobacteriaceae > Methylorubrum > Methylorubrum extorquens. Next base: position 237,958 of record NZ_JALJXF010000001.1, on the reverse strand, counting down.
CCGTTCGATCCGCGCCTGATCCTGCGTATCGCCCCCGCGGTGGCCAAGGCGGCGATGGATTCGGGCGTCGCCGGGCGACCGGTGGAGAACATCGAAGCCTATGCGGAGTCGCTCGACCGCTTCGTGCACCGCTCCGGCTTCATCATGAAGCCGCTCTTCTCCAAGGCGAAGGCCGATCCGAAGCGTGTCATCTACGCCGAGGGCGAGGACGAACGCGTGCTGCGCGCCGCGCAGGCGGTCGTCGAGGACAAGGTGGCCCGGCCGATCCTCGTCGGTCGCCCGCGGGTGATCGAGACCCGCATCAAGCGCTTCGGCCTCGACCTCAAAGCCGGCGAGCATTTCGACCTGATCGATCCCGAGGACGATCCGCGCTACCGGGCCTATGTCGCCAGCTATCTCGAGATCGCCGGGCGGCGCGGCATCACCCCGGATCTCGCGCGGACGCTGGTGCGGACCAACACCACAGTGATCGCGGCCCTCGCGGTGCGCCGCGGCGAGGCCGACGCGCTGATCTGCGGCCTGGAAGGCCGGTTCGAGACGCGCCTGCGGGTCATCCGCGACATCATCGGGCTCTCGCCCGATTCGCTCGATTTCGCCGGCATGAGCCTGATCGTGACGAAGAAGGGTGCCTTCTTCCTCGCCGACACCCATGTCCGCCAGGATCCGAGTGCGGAAGAGATCGCCGACGTCGCCATCGCCTGCGCCAACCATGTCGGCCGCTTCGGTCTCACGCCGAAGATCGCGCTGTTGAGCCACTCCGATTTCGGCCAATCGGATTCCGCCTCGGCGAAGAAGATGCGGCGGGCGCTCGAACTGATCCAGGCGCGCGCGCCCGACGTTCAGGCCGACGGCGAGATGCAGGCGGATTCGGCTCTGTCCGAACTCGTGCGCGACCGGGTGCTGCCGAGTTCGAACTGGAAGGGCGCGGCCAACATCCTCGTCTTCCCGAACCTGGACGCGGCCAACATCGCCTTCCAGTTCGCCAAGGTGCTCGCCGACGCGCTGCCGGTCGGCCCACTGCTGATCGGCCCGGCCAAGCCGGCGCACATCCTCACACCCTCGGTCACCGCTCGCGGCATCGTCAATGTCACCGCCGCGGCGGTGGTGGAGGCGCAGGCCATGGCGCCGCTGCCGGTCGCGCCGGAGGCCGAACCCGGCGTGGGACCGATCTCGGAGTAACGCCCCGAGCTTGGCTGTGATTTTGCATTCAGTTCCGGGCGTTGAACGCGTCCGGAGTCTGCAATGTGCCTTGGTGATGATCCGACCTGTGCCGCCTTCGCCGAACATCGGCTGCGCTACCGGCGCGACATGGAGCCGGAGCGGCGTGCCTTCCTGAAGAGCAGCTTCGTCGCCACCGGAGGCGCTGCGGCACTGGCGGCGGGCGGTCTTTCGCTCGTGAGCCCGGCCCTGGCCCAGAGCAGCGCGCTCCGTCTGAAACAGACCGCCCATTACCACCTGCCGGCCAATGCCGAGACCATCCACTGGGGCTACTTCTCGAAGACCCTCAAACCCCAGGTCGAGATCGAGTCGGGCGACTTCGTCACCATCGAGACCCTGACCCACCACGCCAACGACGACGCCGAGCGGATGGTGACGGGTGATCCCGGCGCCGAGAGCGTGTTCCTCTGGACCAAAGAGAAGAAGGGCGTCGCGCGCCGCGGCGCCGGACCGGAGGATTCCAAGCTCGGTCCCGGCGGCGGGCTCGGCGTCCATATCTGCACCGGCCCGGTTGCGATCCGCGGCGCGGAGCCCGGCGACGTGCTGGAGGTGCGCATTCTCGATGTAGCCCCGCGCCCCTCGGCCAACCCGAAGTTCAAGGGCCGGACCTTCGGCAGCAACGCGGCGGCGTGGTGGGGCTACCACTACAACGACATGCTGGGGGGCAACAAACGCGAGGTGCTCACCATCTACGAGGTCGATGCCTCGGGCGAGCGCGACTGGGCCAAGGCCGTCTACAGCTTCCCCTGGCCGGGCGTGACCGACCCGGACGGCCGCGAGCACCCGACGATCGACTATCCCGGCCTGCCGGTCGATCACACGAAGACAAAGCGCAGCTTCGACGTCTTGAAGGGCATCCGCGTGCCGATCCGGCCGCATTTCGGCACGATGGGCGTGGCGCCGGCCGAGGCGGAAATGGTGAACTCGATCCCGCCGAGCTACACCGGCGGCAACATCGACAACTGGCGCATCGGCAAGGGCGCGACGATGTACTACCCGGTCGCCGTGCCGGGCGCGCTGTTCTCGGTGGGCGATCCCCATGCGAGCCAGGGCGATTCCGAACTCTGCGGCACGGCGATCGAGTGCTCGCTCACCGGTACCTTCCAGTTCGTCCTGCACAAACGGGCCGATCTCGCCGGCACCTCGCTGGAGGCCCTCGACTTCCCGATGATCGAAACCACCGACGATTGGGTGCTCTCGGGCTTCAGCTACCCGAACTACCTCAAGGATCTTGGGGCCGACGCGCAGAACGCGATCTTCCAAAAATCCTCCCTCGACCTCGCCATGCGCGACGCCTTCCGCAAGATGCGCCAGTTCTTGATGCAGGCGAAGGGGCTGACCGAGGACGAGGCGATCTCGCTGATGTCGGTCGCGGTCGATTTCGGCATCACCCAGGTGGTCGATGGCAACTGGGGCGTCCACGCCATCGTCAAGAAGGCGATCTTTTCGGAGCGGACGGTCTGACGGCAGCGCGGGGCCGCGCCTCCCATCCACCGCCCTCATCCTGAGGTGCGCGGATGGAGAAGGGGGGGCTCGTCGCCGGGTTATGACCTTTCGGAACGATGTCCCGAGCGGGGCTCAGACCGCTGGCCACCCCTCCCCTTTCGCCAGCGTCCGCGCGGAAAAATGGCCGCCGGGGAACACGGCCGCCACGCCGGGCCGCTTGAGGCGCAGGTCCCAGGCGCGCACTTCCGCGTAGCGCAGATGCAGCACCCGGCCGTAGCCAGAGCGCGAGACGAAGCAGCGCTCGAAGGCGAGGAGTTGCGTCGGCATCGGCGGGTGCGGGCCGGCGCCTGTGTCGATCTCCAGGGCGAGTGAGGCCTGCGCCCCCGCCTCGAAGGCGCGGAACGCGTCGAGCAGGGCGTCGTACTCGACGCCGTCGACGCAGAGCTGGAGGCAGAAGCGCGGCGCGAAATCCGCGGCGCGGTCGAGCGGGCTGTCGCGCAGCAGCGTCAGGGCGAAGCGCCCGCCCTCGGCCGCCGGCAGGGTGACGCTGTGATCCTCGGCCACGCCGTCGAGCGCCCGCAGGCGGTCGGGCTCGATCGGCGAAGGCGCCGCCTCCCGCCCCTCCGCCCGGCCATCGGTGCGGAAGTGCAGGAGTGGGTTGATCCCCGCCGCGACCACATCGGGATAGCGGGCGAGATAGAGGCTGGTGCTGAAGCCGGGGCTCGGGTCGAGGCCCTGCGCCGCGCCGACCTGCCCGTAGTGGCGCAGGGGGTCGAGCCGGGTCCGGCCGCTCTGCCGGCGATAGAAGGCTGTGTCGAAATCCGCGTTCGGGTTCCGGTCCCGGCGGGCACCGAACCACGCGTAGTGCAGGAACGGGTCAAGGCCGCTGCGTGCCACGCCCGGATTGCGCTCGCGGTAATAGGCGGCATCGAACAGCTTCGGGACGCGGCCGATCACGGCGCGGCGCAGGAGCCCGCTGGCAAGGCCGACGAGGCGGGCGATGGGGGATGCGCTCATGCCACCACCTGCGCCTCGCACAGGGCCCGGATCGCGGCTGTGAAGGCCTCGGTGTCGCAATCCTCGGCGATTTTTTCGCTGCCCTTCGCTCGGACGCCCTCCCACAGGGCGGCGTCCTCGTGCAGCGCCACCAGCGCTTCGGCGAAGGGTGTCGGGTCGCGCCAGTCGCGCACGAGGAAGCCGGCGCCGTCCGCCCAGCCGACCTGATCGGCGAGAATCGGCGTGACGACGCAGGGCAGACCGCGCGCCACCGCCTCGTGGACCTTGTGCGGAATGCCGGCGGCGAAGCGCGTCGGCGCCAGGAACACGCGGGCGGCGTCGAGATAGGGCTCGGTCTGCGGCACGCGGCCGGTGACCTGCACACCCGGCTCACGCGCATAGCGATCCCGGATCTCCGGCGCGATCCCACCGACGATTGTGAGTTGCGCCGCCGGCAACCGCGCACGCACGAGCGGCCAGACGCTCGCAAAAAACCAGTCGAGGGAATCCACGTTGGGCTGCCCCTCGCGGGCGAGCGCGCCGACGAAGACGAGGCCCGCGCGCCCGGCAAAACCCGGCGTCGGCGCCTCGGGCCGGGTCAGGGCGTGGCCGAGCACGGTCGCGTTGCAGGCGCTGTAGCGGGCGAGCACCCGCGCTTCTGCCGGAGAGACGCAGACCACCGCGTCGGCGAGCCCGAACAGGCGCGTCTCGCGCTCGGCCTGCCACGCCAGGTCGGCGGCGATCGCGCTGCCCGCCGTCGCGGCCTCCGTCACGAAGTCGCGCAGCGCGAACAGGGCCTCGGAATCGAAGATCACCTTTGATCGCACGAAGCCGCGCGGATCGAGCCCGGCGGCGTGGAGCGCCTGCGTCACGAACAGGATGTTGTGCGGCCGGCTCACCCAGAGCACGTCGTAATGGTCGCGCCGCTCGGCGATCAGGCGGGCGAACCCCTCGTCGCCGCTGGCGTAAGAAATCTCGATGCGCTCATCGAGGTCGCGGTAGCGCCGCGCCTCCTCCGCATCCGCCTCGTAGTTCGGGAAGAACGTCACCGCGTAGCCGAGCCCCGCCATGGCGTTGAGGATGGCGTTGGCCCGCGGCAGGCCGGCGCCGAGATCGAGATGCGGCACCCGATCATCGACATAGAGCACCCGCAGGCGCCAGGGATCGTGGTCGAGGAGGCCACCTCCCCGCGGCTGCGGCCCCTGCGCGAACAGGCTCTGCCGGTGGCGGTCGAGGAAGCGGGCGCGGTTGCGGTCGAGCAGCACCTCCACGTCCTCGCGGCGGGCGCTGGTGGCGTTCTCGTAGTGGATCGCCGTGGCGCGCGGCTGCACGATGACGCGACGCCCGGCCTGATGGCAGCGCAAGCAGAGGTCGGTGTCCTCGAAATAAGCCGGGGCAAAGAGCGGGTCGAAGCCGCCGAGCGCCTCGAACAGCGCCCGCTCGATCATCAGCACCGCGCCCGAGACGTAGCCGACATCGCGGGTCGCGGCGTGTTCGGGGGCGAAGGGGTCGGCGTTGCCGCGGCCGTGCGGGTGGGTGAGCTGCGCGTCGTCGCGAAAGCCCGCACCGGATTCCTGCAGTACGCCGCCGGGGAAGACGAGGCGGGCGCCGACGATGCCGGTGCCCTCGTGATCGCGGAAGGTCGCGACCATCGCCGCCAGCGCGCCGGGAAGGAGATCGACATCCGGATTGAGGAACAGGATGAACCGTCCCCGCGCCCGCGCCGCGCCGGCATTGCAGGCGGGCCCGAAGCCGGTGTTGGTGGCGTTCTCGATCAGCGTCACCCCGTCGAGATGCGGGTAGAGCGCGCGGGTCTCTGGGGCAGAGGCGTTGTCGACCAGCACGACCTCGAAGGTCACGCCCGCGAGCGCTTGGCTCGCGCAGAGGCGATAGAGGGTGAGCGCCAGGAGGTGGCGGGCATCGCGGGCGACGATGACGATGGAGACGTCCGGATCGGGCTGCGGCGCGAAGGCGAGGCGCACGCCGTTGCGCTGGATCGCCTCGACAATCAGCGCGGCCTCGGCCAGCGCGGCGCGGCGGCCCGTGCCGGGATCGACGGTGTCGAGCAGGGAAACGGCGGGGGTTTCGCTCATGGGTTAGGCCGCGCCCTCCGGCAGGATGATCCGGCCGATCCCGTCATCGCTGAGGAACAGGAGGCATCCGCCCGCCGGGGGCGTGGCCGCCGTGCGGAACGACAGGCTCACGGGAAGCGGTGCCGGCAGACGGCTGGTGAGGTCGGCATAGGTCTCGATCTTGCGCCGGTGGAGGGGCGTGACCCGCTCCAGGCGCCATTCGAAAGCGCCCTCCCCCGCGATCAGGAAGACGGCCGCCGGATGGGTGTCGTTGACGAGCACGCCGGGGAGCAGGGTTTCGATCTCGATTCGATCGCCTGTGCTGCCGACGATGCGGCCCTCCGTTTCCCAATCCGCCTGCATCCGGGCGAAGGCGCGGGCGAGCGCCGCGCGGGTCGCGGGCGGCAGCTTTCGGTCGCGCACCCATTCGGGTGACAAGGCGACGTCCAGCGCGTCGAGATCGGGTGGATTGCCCTCGGCGGACGCCTCGGCACGGGCGAACCAGCGCTGCCGCTGCGGCGCGTAGACAGCCGCTGTGCCGTGGCCCGGGCGCCGCTCGGTGGCCACCAGCACACCGAGATCGGGGTCGGCGGCGGGCCGGGAGCGGGCGGAGGTTTCACAAGTCAGGACGAGACCGCCGCCGCGGACGACAACCGACTCCGCATCCGGGTGAGCCTCCCCTCTCCGCACGCGTGGGGAGAGGGCTCTGCCGACCTCGTCGTCGGCAGAGCGAGCCGGCAGGCGAGGGTGAGGGGGCGTAGACGAACGAGGCTCACTCTGAACCGCCCCCTCACCTCCGCTACCGCTCGTCGCGACGACGACAGGGTCGTCGCGACCCTCTCCCCGCATGCGGGGAGAGGGGGATGCGCGTCCACGTTGGTGCTCTTCCAAGAGGTCAATCAACTCTGCCTCCGCCGCCAGCGCGGTCTCGGCGTAGCGCGTGAACAACCTCTCGCTCGCCCGCGTCAGCCGCGCCAGCGTGTCGGCATCGCCTGCAACCGCCAGCACCGCCTCCTTGACCGCCTCTGCATCCCGGCAGCGATGGGCCGGCTCGACCGGCTCGAAACCTTCGAGGCCGATCTCGGTGCCGATCACCGGGCGGCCGAAAGAGAGCGCCTCGCCAACCTTCATCTTCAGCCCGGAGCCCATCAGCATCGGCGCCACGACGAGATCGGCCTGGGCGTAGAAGTCTTCGAGACGGTCGAGATAGCCGAGCAGGCGCACGCCGGGTCCTTCGACACCGGGCAGGCTGCGGCAGATCTCGCCGGCGATGACGAGTTCGGGGCGATCCGGGGTCCAGCCGTCGCGCCAGGCCCGGATGAAGCGGCCGATCGAGAACAGGTTCGGATCGTTGCCGTGGCCGAGAAAGCCGATGCGCGCGACGCGCTCCGGCACGGCGAACGGCTTCTGGGCCGGGAAATGCGGCGGCAGCAGCAGGACGCGGCTGTCGGTCAGGTCCGCGAAAGAGGCGGCTTCCGCCGCTTGGATCGCCAGCACGACGTCGGCGCGGGCGAGACCCGCCGCCTCGCCGGCCGCGTCGGTGTAGAAGAAGTTCGGCTCGGCGCGGAACGGGCGGTACTGGTTCTGACGGCCGGCGAAGCGGTCGTGGGTGTCGATGAGCCGGAGCACGCCCGGCGGCACCCGCTCCAGGGCGCGCGACAGAAAGACGTAGTTCACCAGCACGGCGCCGGTCTCAGGGTAGGCAGAACCGTACCACGCCACGAAGTCGCCGACCTCGTCAGGGCACCATTCGTCGATCCCGAAGGCGCTGGAGCGCGTCTTGAGCGGGATCACGGTTCGCGCCTCGATCAGGAAGACGTTGCGGAACGTCTGCTCCATCGCCGAAAAGTCGGTCGGCGGGTGCTGGCCGAAGCGGCGGTAGATCTGATCCTCGTGGGCGTAATAGGCGAGATCGATGGCAAAGCCGCCGCGGGTCAGCGCCTCGCAGGTGGCTGCCAACCGGCGCCGGTTGCCGGCGCTTACGGGTGCCGCCGGCATCGGCGCGAGAACGAGGATCGCGGGCTTGTCCGCGCGGTCAGGTGACATCACGAGGCCCATGTCGTCAGCGCCGTGAAGCCGTGGGCGTGGAGCGCGAAAGAGCGCTCAGGCAGGCCCTCCGGCGCCGCGCCCCAGACGGGTTCGAGCGCGAGGTGCTGACGCGGGTGTTTGCCGAAGCGCAATCGTGCCCCGGCCACCCGCGCACAGCCCCAGCCGGCGCGGCCGCGAAACAGCAGGCCGTGCGGGATCGCAGTGCCGCCGAGGGTCCAGCCGTGATCCTCGTCAGCGAGGTCCGGCGCATCCTCGGCGACCGGTAACGCGGCGACCGCCGTCTCGATGAGGCCGAACAGGCGCCCGAGCGGCGCGAGGCCGGTCGTACCCGCCGAGAGCAGCGCCCGCGCGAGCAGGGTCCGCTCGGCCAGGGGTAGGACATCGTTCGCGGCCCGCTCGGGCCGCACCGAGAGATCATGAAAATGCGTGGCGACGCTCACGCTCTCGGGCAGCGCGGCGCTCTCGGCTTCGAGCGCCAGCAGGCAGATGGGCCCGTCCGGCGCGCCCGCGTCGAGGCCGGAGAAGACCCATGTCACCAGCCGCACATTCTCGGGCGCCCCGATATGCAGCGGAATCGGCAGCGAGGGCGGCAGGGGAAAGCGCAGCACGCAGGCACCGGGCGCGGCCTCGATGAGCCGGCCGGGAACGGGCTTCGCCAGCTGTGACAGCGCAACGCTGCTCATGCCGTCACGCCGTCGGCCGGGGAGACCATCGAGCCTTCCGCCCACGGCCTCATTCCGAGGTTCCGCACGGCCTCGAAGGAACGCCCAGGGATCACGCGGGATCTGAAGCCCCCTTCGATGCCCGCTGTCGCGGGCACCTCACGATGAGGGGAGCAGGCGGGAATCTCCGCGTGCATCGCCACCGCTTACGCCTGCGCCAGCGCCGAGAGGATCCGCGCCCAGGAGCGCGTGCCCTTGTGGAAGCTCGTCAGCTCGTACTTTTCGTTGGGCGAGTGGATGCGGTCGTCGTCGAGGCCGAAGCCGATCAACAGAGTGTCGAGGCCGAGGAGGCGCTTGAAGTCGCCAACGATCGGGATTGAGCCGCCGGCCCCCACCGCCACCGCCGCGCGGCCCCACTCGGCCGAGAGCGCGGCTTGCGCCGCAGCGAGTTGCGGCATGTCATAGGGCAGCGCCACCGCCCGCGAGCCCTTGTAGCAGATCACCTCCACCGAGCAGTCGGTGGGGATGCGCTCGCGCACGAAGGCCTCGAAGGTCTTCGAGAGCTGCTCCGGGTCCTGGTCGTCCACGAGGCGGAACGAGACTTTTGCCGAGGCTTGGCTCGCGATGACGGTCTTCGTCCCCTCCCCCGTGTAGCCGCCGATGATGCCGTTGACGTCGCAGGCCGGGCGCGACTGGATCAGCTCGATCGGCAGGCGCCCGCGCTCACCCGCCGGCTCCCTGAGGCCGATCGGGCCGAGAAACTTCTCGGGCGTCAGGCCGAGGCCGCGCCACTGCTCCAGCAGCTCGGGCGGAGGCTCGCGCACGCCGTCGTAGAAGCCCGGCAGGGTCACCCGGCCCTCGCTGTCGTGCAGGTCGGCGAGGATCCGCGACAGCACGTGGATCGGGTTCGCCGCCGCGCCACCGAAGAAGCCGGAATGGAGGTCGCGGTCGGCGCAGGTCACCTTCACTTCGTAATAAGCGAGCCCGCGCAGCGAGGTGGTGATCTGCGGCGTCTCGCGATCCCACATGCCGGTGTCGCAGACGAGCACCACGTCCGCCTTCAGCCGCTCGCGATTCGCCTCGACCCATTCGGGCAACCCCTGAGAGCCGTTCTCCTCGGCGCCCTCGATCAGGATGGTGACGCCGACGGGGAGGTCGCCGTTCATCGCGAGATGCGCCCGGCACGCCTCGACGAAGGTCATGACCTGACCCTTGTCGTCGGACGCGCCGCGGGCGACGATGCGCTTGGTGCCGTCCGCCTCCTCGATACGCGGCTCGAACGGCGAGGTGCGCCACAGGTTCAGCGGATCGACCGGCTGCACGTCGTAATGGCCGTAGAACAGCACGTGCGGCGCCCCCGGCTTCGGGCGGTGCGCCAGCACGACGGGATGCAGCGAGGTCTCCTCGACGCTGGTCTCGAAGCCGAGCGCCGTCAGGTTTCCTTCGAGCCACTGCGCCGCCTCGCGGCAATGGCCGGCATAGGCGGAATCCGTCGAGATCGAGGGGATGCGCAGCCACGCGAACAGCCGCTCCAGGCTGTTGTCCAGATCGCGGTCGATGTCATTGAGGACGGGGGCGAGTGCATCGGCCATGGCGGCTCCTCGAAGTCGGCGTGCGGGGCAAGCGTTAGCGCATCATCCCGAGAGGTGGCTTCCGGCTTTCGGAAAAAGATGATGCAAAAACAAAAGGCTAAAGCATCGTCCCGGATAGCGGATCCGGGACGATGCTTTAGCCGAGCTTCTCGCCCCGCGGAACCCCGGCCGTCCGCGAAGCGCGTCCAAGCCTCGCCGGTCCGTGATCGCGCGGCGGCACCCCTCCACAGGACGAGCGGAACAGGGCCACCTTGGAATGGTTATCGACACGACCCGGTGCGGGCCCCGAGCCCGCGCCCTTCCAAGACGCGCTCCCCGTCCGGCCCCTCGCGAAGCCTTCCGCCTCGCGTTCCGTCCGTGCGGAGCCCGTGCCTCATCACGGATGTAACTATGCTCATCGACAGCGGTTCGCCCGGCGCCGTCGGGACAATCGGCATCACGCTCACCATCAACGGTGAGCGGCGCGCGCTTCAGGTGGCGCCCTGGACCACGCTGCTCGACCTCCTGCGCGAGCGCCTCGACCTCACCGGCACGAAGAAGGGCTGCGACCACGGCCAGTGCGGCGCCTGCACCGTGCTGGTGAACGGCACCCGCATCAATTCCTGCCTCACGCTCGCGGTGATGAAGGACGGCGCCGAGATCACCACCGTCGAGGGGCTCGCGGGCCTCGCCCATCGCGAGGGCAAGAACAGCCTTCACCCGATCCAGGAGGCCTTCGTCGAGCACGACGCCTTCCAGTGCGGCTACTGCACGCCGGGCCAGCTTTGCTCGTCGGTCGGCCTTATGAACGAGGGCCACGCCAAGACGCGCGACGAGATCCGTGAGGCAATGAGCGGCAACATCTGCCGCTGCGGCGCCTACACCAATATCGTCGATGCGATCGAAGAGGTGATGCACCAGGGAGACGCCCGATGAACCGCTTCGATTACGTTCGCCCCAGCACGGTGGCGGAGGCGGTGCAGGCGCTGGGTAGCGATCCGGCGGCCCGCTTCATCGCCGGCGGCACCAACCTCATCGATCTGATGAAGTACGATGTCGAGCGGCCGGGCAAGCTCATCGACATCACCCGCCTGCCGCTGGCTGAGATCGAGGAGCGCGACGGCGGTCTGCGCATCGGCGCCCTCGTGACCAATGCGACGCTGGCCTACGACGCCCGCATCCGCGAGCGCTACCCGCTGCTCGCCGACGCGATCCTGGCCGGAGCCTCGGCGCAGCTGCGCAACGCGGCCTCGACCGGCGGCAACCTGTTGCAGCGCACCCGCTGCTACTACTTCTACGATACGGCCACGCCCTGCAACAAGCGCGAGCCCGGCACCGGCTGCTCGGCCATCGGCGGGGTCGATCGTATCCACGCGATCCTGGGCACCAGCGAGCACTGCATCGCCACCCACCCGTCCGATATGTGCGTGGCACTCGCCGCCCTGGAGGCGACGGTGCAGGTGAGCGGGCCGCAGGGCGACCGCGCGATCCCATTCGCCGAGTTCCACCGCCTGCCCGGCGACAATCCCGCCAAGGACACCAACCTCGCGGCCGGCGAGATCATCGTCGCCATCGATCTGCCGGCCAAGGGCTTTGCCGGCAAGCACCACACCTACCTGAAGCTGCGCGACCGGCTCTCCTACGCCTTCGCACTGGTCTCGGTCGCCGCCGCCCTCGAACTCGACGGTGAGACCATCCGCACCGCGCGCCTCGCGCTCGGCGGCGTCGCCCACAAGCCCTGGCGCAACACCGAGGCCGAGGCGCTGCTGCAGGGCAAGCCCGCCACCCGCGAGACCTTCAAGGCCGCGGCGGATCTCATCCTGCGCGAGGCCAAGCCGCAAACGACCAACGGCTTCAAGATCGAGCTGGCGCGCCGCGCCATCGTCCGCGGCCTTGAGCAGGCCGCCGCCGGCACGCCCCAGTCCCAGTCCGACAAGCGCATCCAGTAAGGAGCAGCCATGACCGTTCAGATCAGCCCGGCGGCTGGCCGCGACCGTTTCGTCGGCAGCGCCGTCAGCCGCGTCGATGGCCCGGCCAAGGTCACCGGCCTTGCCAAATATGCCGGCGAGTTCGCCGCGCCCGACCTCGCCTACGGCGTCGTCGTGTCGAGCGCCATCGCCAAGGGCAGCATCCGCAGCATCGACGCTTCCGCGGCCGAAGCGGTGCCCGGCGTCATCAAGGTGATCACCCACGAGAACCGCCCGGCCACCTCCGACAAACCGGAGGATTACCAGGACGCGGTGGCCCCCCCCGGCGCGCCGTTCCAGGCGCTGGCAACGAACCGCATCATGTTCTCCGGCCAGCCGGTGGCCCTCGTCGTCGCCGAGGATTTCGAGACGGCGCGCTACGCCGCCTCGCTGGTGCGGGTCGATTACGGGGTCGTGGCGCCGCGCACCGACCTCGAAGCGCAGGCGCCCGAAGCCTACGATCCGCCGATGAAGCGCTCCGGCATCAAGCCGCCTCCGGAGCCGTGGGGCGATGCTTCGACGGCGTTCGATGCGGCCGAGATCCGTGTCAACGGCCAGTACCGGATGGCCGACGAGCACCACAACCCGATGGAGCCACACGCTTCCACCGTCGTCGTGGAAAAGGACGGCACCTACACGGTCTACGACAAGATCCAGGGCGTCTCGAACACCCACGACTACATCGCGGGCGCCTTCGGCCTGAAGCCGGAGCAGGTGCGGGTGTTGAACCCCTATCTCGGCGGCGGCTTCGGCTCGGGCCTTCGGCCGCAATACCAACTCTTCCTGGCGATGCTGGCGGCCAAGGATCTCGGCCGCTCGGTGCGGGTAACGCTGACCCGCGACCAGATGTGGTCCTTCACCTACCGTTCGGAGGCGCTCCAGACCGTCTCGCTCGGCGCCGACCGCTCGGGCAAGCTCACCGCGCTCAAGCACGACGCCGTGCAGGGCACCTCGGCCTACGAGGATTATCAGGAGGTCGTCGTCAACTGGTCGGGCGTGCTCTACGATTGCGACAACGTCGCGCTCACCTACAGCATCGCCAAGCTCGACACCCCAACGCCCGGTGACATGCGCGCGCCGGGCGCCGTGACCGGCGTCTACGCCATCGAGACCGCGATGGACGAGCTGGCCTACGCCATCGGCCAGGACCCGATCGCGCTTCGCCTGAAGAACTACACCGAGAGCGATCCGACGGAAGAGAAGCCGTTCGGCTCGAAGGCGCTGAAGGACTGCTTCCGCCAGGGCGCCGAGCGCTTTGGCTGGAGCCGGCGCACCCCGGAGCCGCGCTCCATGCGCGAGGGCCGGGAACTGGTCGGCTGGGGCATGGCCACCGGCATCTGGGAATCGATGATGATGCAATCGAGCGCGCATGCCGTGCTCACCGCCGACGGCCGGCTCGAGGTCGGCAACCAGACGGGCGACATCGGCACCGGCACCTACACGATCCTGACCCAGATCGCCGCCGACACGCTGGGCCTGCCCCTCGACCACGTCACGACCAAGCTCGGCGACACCAAGCTCGCGTTGGCCCCCGTGGCGGGTGGCTCGTGGACGGCGGCCTCCTCCGGCACCGCCGTGATGAAGGCCTGCCGCGACATCGCCGAGCAGGCGTTCAAGCTGGCCCGCGGCATGGAGAACTCACCGCTCGCCAACGCCGATTTCGAGCGCGTGGTGTTCACGAACGGCCGCATCGAGGTGGCGGGCGATCCCTCCAAGAGCGTGGCGCTCACCGACGTGCTGAAGGCGACCGGAACGCAGAAGCTGGAGGCGACCGGCGAGGCCGCCCCGGACAAGGACTTCGCGAAAGAATACGAGGCCTACACCCACTCGGCGATCTTCGTGGAGGTGAAGATCGACGAGGAACTGGGCCAAGTGCGTTGCACCCGCGTGGTCTCGGCCATTGCGGCGGGCAAGATCCTCAACCCGAAGACGGCGCGCAGCCAGATCCTCGGCGGCGTCGTCATGGGCATCGGCTCGGCCCTTCACGAGGAATCGATGCTCGACCACCGCATCGGTCGGTTCATGAACCACAATCTGGGCGAGTACCACGTGCCGGTGCATGCCGACATCCACGACATCGACGTGATCTTCGTCGACGAGGAGGACAAGGCGAACCCCCTCGGCGTGAAGGGCCTCGGCGAGATCGGCATCGTCGGCGTGGCCGCCGCGATCGCGAACGCGGTCTACCACGCCACCGGCAAGCGCATCCGCCACCTGCCGATCACGCCCGATAAGATTTTGGGCGAGGGCTGAACCACCCCGTCGAATCGAAGACAGAAGCCCCGCCGGCCCCGTGCCGGTGGGGCTTTCTTTTGAGAGCCGGCTCCAACGGTCCGCGCACCGGGTTCTGATGAGGCGCGCCTCAGTCCGCCCAATGCGCTAGATCTGCACACGCCTTGCAAGCCCGCGCTGTTGCCGCTTTCGATCCCGAGCCCCAAGTCTTGAACAGTCTCCTCGTCTTCCTCGGTGCCGGCCTCGGCGGCGTGATGCGCCACGGGGTCAACTTCTGGGCCGTGCGGCTCGGGGCGAGTTTCCCGTGGGGCACGCTCGGCATCAACGTTTTCGGCTCGGTGCTGATGGGGGTCGTCACCGGCTGGTTCGCCCTGCGCGGCGGGCCGCCGCAGGCGCGGCTGTTCGTGGCCACCGGAATCCTCGGCGGCTTTACCACCTTCTCGACCTTTTCCCTCGAAGCCCTCACCCTGATAGAGCGCGGCGATTGGGTCGCGGCGCTCGCCTACGTGCTCGTCTCGGTGCTGGCGGGCATTGGCGGGCTGGCTCTGGCGCTGATCGTGATGCGGCAGGTGCTTTAGTGCTTCTCACAAAACGCCCGCTGCGCCGAGATGCCCAGAGGGGCGACGATCGGTGATCGGGCGTTTAGTGAGGCGCTTTCAACCACGGCGGGCGAGGGCTGCCATCGCCTCCGTCTCGTTCACGACGTCCGCGTAGCCGAGTTCCGAACGGATGCGGCTCGTATCCTGCACGATGGGCTGAGCGTAGTCGAAATCGGGCGGCGGCGGGTGGTTCTTCCGCGGCGTCAGGCGCGCCAGGCGCTCGCCCATGGTCGGCGTTCGGTCCTCTCCGATGTTGTAGATCGAACGGGCTGCCGCCGGATGGCACGCGGCCAGGGCGATGGCCGCCGCGACATTCCCCACATAGCCATGGGTCCATCGCCAGTTCGGCCGATCCGCGAAACCGTAGACGGTGGCGAGATCGGCGTTGTCCTCGGGGCCGTAGACCTTTGGCAACCGCAGCACCGTCCAGGGCAGCGCCGCGCCTCCCATGACCACCCGCTCGGCCAGGATCTTGTCGTAGTCGCGGACATAGTCACCGAGCGCCGCTTCCTGGTCGCGATAAGGGAACCGGGTCTCTCGCAGAGGTGCGTCCTCCTGCAGGGGAACGGGATCGGGTGGGCCCGGCTCCCTGCGCAGCAGGCGACCGAAGGCGCGGTAGACGTCGGCGCTCGAAATCATGACGAGGCGCCCGGCGCGGCCGGCGAAGGTCTCGACGGCACAGTGCGCATCGGCCTCGCCCATGAGCACCATGTCGATGACGATGTCCCAGTCGGCCGCCGCAGCGGCGCGGGGAAAGCGGATGATGGGATAAGCCGCGTCCGGATCGTGCAGGCGGCGCACCGGCGGCAGGATCGGATTGTCGGTCCGTCCGCGGTGAAGCAGCGTCACGTCCTCGCCCTGCTCGTGCAGTCTGCGCGCGAGGTGGGCACCGATGAACCGCGTGCCGCCGACGACGAGGATGCGCACGGTCCCTCCCGCGATCGGGCGTGACGGCCGTGTCACGCTGCTTCTCCCCTACAATCCTAGGGTGCCGGCGGACTTCCTCCACCGCTCCTCCTGCGCTCGACAGACCCGCAGCCGCACCGCTACCAAGTCGGTGTGCCTCATTCGTGGAAGTGGAGCCTTGAGCACCTCCCCTTGGTCCGGTCGATGCAGGGTTCTGCTCATGGCACTCCTCACCACCGTGCGACCAGTCCCCGCCAACTCGGGAGAAAACCCCTTCGTCGATGCCGCCCGGCACGTGCCGGGGCTCGCCCTCGACATGCGCTATGCCGGCTCCGACAACTTCGTCGGCCGGCCCATCGCCGGCTACAAGGCGCCGCGCTGCCTGCTGACTCCGCAGGCCGCCCGCGCGCTGGCTCGGGTGCAGGCCTCGCTCGCACCGGACGAACTCGGCCTCAAGGTGTTCGACTGCTACCGCCCGCGTCAGGCGGTGGCCGACTTCGCCGCCTGGGCGCGCGACCCCGCCGACACGCGCATGAAGGCGGCCTACTACCCGCGGACCGACAAGGCGGATCTGTTCCGCCTCGGCTACATCGCCGAGCGCTCCTCGCATTCCCGCGGCTCGACCGTGGACCTGACGCTGATACGCCTCGGCGGCGGCACCGAACTCGACATGGGCACGCCGTTCGACCTGTTCGATCCGGCCTCGGCGACGGATTTTCCCGGCGTCAGTTCCGTCCAGGCGCACAACCGCCACCGCCTGCGCGACGCGATGATTCGCGCCGGCTTCGCTCCCTACGCGCAGGAATGGTGGCACTTCACCCTCAAGGGCGAGCCCTACCCCGATACGGCCTTCGACCGCCCCGTTCGCTGATCGCCCGCACCAAGCCGAGATACCGCCGCGATTTTTTGGAGCGGGTTGAATTGTTCTAAATCGATAGTATGGCCCGCAAAAACAGAACCCAATTAAAGCATTTCCAATGTTTTGAAGATCACTTGCGTAATATCGACAGATAGAGCCATGATGAACGCATGGCACACCTTCTGACATTTCCGAACGCTTCACACGTCAGCACGTGGCCCTCGCGGGCCGATACGCTGTCCTCGGTCCGCGAGGGCTCCGGCGGCTTGGCCGGTTTGCTCGCGGCCCTCGACGCGCTGCTCGAATCCGTGCGCCTCGCGTGGTGGGACGGCTCCTCCCTCGGCTTGAGCCGGGGTGGGCTCGAATCCCTGGTCGGGCTGGAGCCGGGCGACGCGACACCGCCGCGGTTGGTGCCGATCGAAGCTCGGGCAAGGGCTCGGGGAAAGGTGCAGGCATGAGCGCCGGTCTCGTCACGGCCCCGCCCGACGCGGGCGAGCGGCACGCGCAAGGGTCGTTGGAGCGGGCGCTCACGACCGCGTTCTGGCAGGCGCTTCAGCGCGAGCCGATGCACGTCATGGCCGCGCTCGAAGCCGCGGCGCGCACCGTCGGCACGCTCTACCGGCAGGTCGCTGCCGCGCACGGCCCCGACGGGCACTGCCCCTGCGGCTGGGAGCCCGACCCGGAAACCGACCTCATCGTGCTGGAAGCAATGCTGGCCGCCGCCCTCTCCCACCCGGCCCATCGGGATCTCGCCGACATGGTGCCCGCCGGGCGGGCGTGAACCATCAAGCAAGGGGGACGTCGCTTCGAGAACCGGCCGTCGAACATAGGAGGCGGCTGGCCGTACTGTGAAGCGGCGAGGCGGCCACTCTCCACAGGTGCCGCGCGCAGTCGGCTGCGCCTTAGGACCGGACCACCACGCTCGCCGTGCCCGACTCCAGCAAAGCTTCGTCCTCGTCCTCGGCCTCGCCGTCGATCTCGGCATCGGCCTCCTCGTGGCCGGTGACGCCCGCGGCTTCCGCGAGGCTGCGAGCGACGCGGCGCAGGAGCTTGCGCAGGCGGCGGCGCTCCTTGTTGTCGAAGTCGTCGAGCAGTTCGGCTTCAACCTCGTCCCAGATCCGCTCGATCGCGGCGGCTTTTGCAAAGCCCGTCTCGGTGAGGCGCACGCGAACGATGCGCCCGTCGCCGGCCTCGGCCCGGCGCTCGACGAAGCCGAGGGCGGCAAGCCGCGAGATCGTCTTGGAGGCGGTCGGCGGGCGCACCCGCAGGGTCGCGGCAAGATCACCCATGGTCATGCTGCCGGCCGCTGCCAGCGCCTGCACCACCTGCTCCTGGCCGGCGAACAGGTCGAGTTCGGCGAGCCGATCGCCGATCCGGGCGCGGTGCAGCCGCGCTGCCTGGACCAGCGCCCAGCCGACACTCTTGGCCGCCGGGGGGCGCAGCCGCTTGACGGTCTTGTTGACGGTCTTGCCCGCCTTGTCCTTCGGTGCGCTTCGACCGCCCGGCTGAGCGGGGGCTTCATCGTGTGCCGCCACGGCGACCACTTCGTTTGCCGCCGACATGCTCCGGTTTCCCTTCACGGACATGCGGGCTCCTGAACGCTGCCCGAAAAGAGTGCCCTCCGGGCGGCCCGCAGGGCAAGCATCTGCCGATTGGCGATGAAACTTCGATGACAGAAACCCTTCGCTTTGCCGCCACGGGGCCGACAACACACCGCTTTTGCGAGAAACCGCTTCACGGCGCGGCCGATTTCGTGGATTCCCGCGCCGCATGAGCTTCGACCGGAACCGAGACGACGGGCTGTTCGCATGAAGCGCCGCGAGGCGCTCGGCCTCTATCCCCTACGCGACCTGCGCCGTTGTGCGGACGACGCTTGGAACGCGACCGGCCCCGATCCGGTCTTCGCGCTCGGCCCCGCGGACGCGGTGTCGGCCCTGTCGGGCCAGCGCATCCGCGTCCGCTGCCGGCCGGATTCGGTGCGGCCGGTGCTCGCGGTCGAGGCGCGGGGCGAGGCCGAGCCGCGCCGCTACCGGCTCACGGTGCGGGCGGACGGCACCGACGATCTGATCCGCCTGCCGCCCGGCACACGCGCGCTGCACCTGGAAGCCGCCGAGGCAGGCCCGCGCTTCCGCCTCGATGCGGTGCGGATCGCGCCGGCGGGCCGGATCGAGGCGGCGCTCCTGTCCGCCCAAAAGATCATCGAACGGTTGCCGCCGCAGGAGCGTCGGCCGCTGCGCCTCCTGCGCCGCGCCGTCGGCCTCCTGCGCAGCGTGCCGCCCGGCGAAATCTGGCGCCGCCTCACACGCGCCGCCCAGACCCACCGTCCGCCCGCCAGCTACGCCGCCTGGATTCAGGCGGTGGAAGCCAAGGCTCTGCCCTCCATTGAGACGATGCGCGCGCAGCTCGGAGCCCTGCGGGAGCGCCCCTTGATCTCCCTCCTCATGGTGGGCGGCGGCGATCCGATCCAGCTTGGGGAAACGGTCGCGAGCCTGCGGGCGCAGATCTACCCGGATTGGGAATTGTGCCTCGCGGCGGCGCCATCGGCCGCGCTCGACGCGCTGGCGGCGGAGGACGACCGCATCCGTCTGTTCCCACCCTCCGACGGCACAGCAGCCTCCCTTGATGCGGCTCTGGCGCAGGCGCGCGGCCCCACTCTCGCGACGTTGGAGCCCGGCACCCGGCTCGCGCCGCACGCCCTCCTCGCCCTCGTCCGGCGGCTCGCCCGCGAGCCCGATCTCGACCTGCTCTATTCCGACGAAGACCGGATCGGGCCGGACGGCGAGCGCTGCGATCCGTACTTCAAGCCGGACTGGTCGCCGGAGACCCTAGAGAGCAGCTTTTACATCGGCGGGCTTGCCCTCTATCGCACCGCCCTGGTGCGGGCGGTCGGCGGCTTTCCGGCGGACAGCGAGGGCGCGCACGACTACGACCTCGCACTCCGCGTGACTGAGCGGAGCGAGCGCATCGGCCACGTCGCCCAAGCGCTCTGCCATCGCCGCGTCGCCACGCCCGACTCGGAGGCCGCCGCCCGCGCGCTCGCCGGGCGCGCCCGGCGCACCGGCGGGCTCGAGACCGTTCGCGCGCTCGGCCCTGAGCGTTTCGCCCTGCGGCGCACCCTCGCGACGCGCCCGCTCGTCTCCGTCATCATCCCGACCGCCGGGCGCGACAGCGTCATCGGCGGGCGCAGCATCGATCTCCTCGCCGCCTGCCTCGCCAGCATCCGCGAGACGAGCACCTACGAAACCATCGAGATCGTGGCGGTCGACAACGGCGACCTGCGCCCGCAGACGCGCGCGGCGGTCGAGCGGTTCGGCGCGCGCACCGTGACCTGGGACAAGCCGGTCTTCAACGTCGCCGCCAAGATGAATCTCGGCGCGGGGGCGGCGAGCGGCGAAGTGCTGGTCTTCCTCAACGACGACATCAGCGTCATCACGCCGGACTGGATCGAGGCGATGCTGGCGCTGCGCGCCATACCCGGCGTCGGCGCGGTCGGCCCCAGGCTCCTGTTCGAGGACGGCAGCCTGCAGCATGCCGGCGTGGTCTTCGGCGAGGGCCTGCCGGACCATGTCCGCCGCGGATATCCCGGCGACGACGCCGGGTATCACGGCTCTACTCTGGCCAACCGCAACACTCTCGCCGTCACCGGTGCCTGCGTGATGGTGGCCCAAGCCGATTTCGAGGCGATTCGCGGCTTCGACGAGGGTTACGCCATCAACTACAACGACATCGACCTCTGCCTGCGCCTGCGCGAGCGGGGCCTGCGAACGGTCTATTGCGCCGAGGCGAGCCTGCACCACTACGAGAGCCGCAACCGCATCCCCACCGTCGATCCCGCCGAGCAGGCGCGCTTCCGCAAGCGCTGGGGCGGATCGCTCGCCCGCGATCCGTACTACCCGGAGCCGTTCGGCATCCGCCCGCCCGTTTTCGAACTCGACGCCGAGCGGTTTCCGGCAGCATGTCAGCGCATGGTAGAGGCGTGGCGATGATGGCGACGACGCAGACACTCGGAGGCCAACCGTGAAGGCCGTGATCCTCGCGGGCGGGCTCGGCACGCGGCTCTCGGAGGAGACCGTGGTGCGCCCCAAGCCGATGCTGGAGATCGGCGGACGGCCGATCCTCTGGCACATCATGCAGATCTTCGCCGCCCACGGCGTGAGCGAATTCGTGATCTGCCTCGGTTACAAAGGCTACGTCATCAAGGAGTTTTTTCTCAATTATCGCTTGCACCTGAGTGACGTGACGCTCGATCTCGGCCGGGGCGACGTGCAGTTCCACCGCTCGGCCGCCGAGGACTGGAAGGTCTCGCTGATCGAGACGGGCGACGCCACCATGACCGGCGGGCGGCTCAAGCGGGTGCGCGACTATCTCGGCGACGACGACTTCTTCATGACCTACGGCGACGGCGTCGCCGATATCGACCTCACCGCATTGGCCGCCTTCCACCGGGCGCATGGGCGCCTCGCGACGCTGACGGCGGTGGTGCCGCCCGGCCGCTTCGGCGCGCTCGACCTCGCGGGCGACGCGGTGCGCAGTTTTCGCGAGAAGCCGGCGGGCGACGGGGCGACCATCAACGGCGGCTTCTTCGTGCTCTCGCCCAAGGTCCTCGACCGGATCGAGGACGACGCCACCGTGTGGGAGAGCGGCCCCCTGGAAAGCCTCGCCCGCGACGGCCAGCTCCACGCCTACCACCATCACGGCTTCTGGCAGGCGATGGACACCCTGCGCGACAAGAAGCACCTCGAAGAACTCTGGGCCCGCGGCGACGCGCCCTGGAAGGTGTGGTGATGGGGGCGCTCAACCCCGATCCCACCTTCTGGGCGGGCAAGCGCGTGCTGCTCACCGGGCATACCGGCTTCAAGGGCGCGTGGCTGAGCCTGTGGCTCACCCGCCTCGGCGCCCACGTCACCGGCTTCGCCCTGGCGCCGGAGACGCAGCCGAACCTGTTCGATGCGATCGGATTTCCGGCCGAGGACTCGCACATCGCCGACATCCGCGACTTGCCGGCGCTCGCCGAGGCCGTGGCGGCGTCCGAGCCCGAGATCGTGATCCACATGGCCGCGCAGGCCCTGGTGCGGCCCTCCTATGCCGATCCGGTCGGCACCTTTGCGGTCAACACCATGGGCAGTGTCCACCTGCTGGAAGCGGTGCGGGCGGCGCCGAGCGTGCGCGCCGTCGTCGTCGTGACGAGCGACAAGGCCTACGAGAACCGCGAATGGCCCTACGCCTACCGCGAGACCGAGGCGATGGGCGGGCACGATCCCTACAGTGCCTCGAAGGGCTGCGCCGAACTCGTGACAAACGCCTACCGCGCCTCGTTCTTCGGGGCGGGCGGGCATCCGGCGCGGATCGCCAGCGCGCGGGCGGGCAACGTCATCGGCGGCGGCGACTGGTCCCTCGACCGGCTGATCCCCGACATCGTGCGCGCGTTCGAGGCGGGGGACTCGGTCGAGATCCGCGCGCCGCACGCGATCCGCCCGTGGCAGCACGTGCTGGAACCGCTCGCCGGCTATCTGCGGCTCGCCGAATGCCTCGCGGGCGCCGACGGCGCCGCCTTCGCCGAGGGCTGGAATCTCGGGCCGGCGGACGAGGATTGCCGCCCGGTCTCGTTCCTGGTGGAGCGGCTGGCCCGGGGCTGGGGCGGGGGGGCCGGCTGGCACCTCTCGCAGAAGACCCATCCGCACGAGGCGACCTATCTCAAGGTCGATGCCTCCAAGGCCCGCGCCCGCCTCGGCTGGGACCGGCGCCTGACCCTCGACACCGCGCTCGACTGGACCGCAGCGTGGTACCGGGCCGCCGCCTCCGGTGCCGATCCCCGCGCTCTGGCCGAGGCCGAGATCGCGCGCTACGAGGCGCTGGGCCAGCCTGGAGCACACGCGTGACCGCCCCGACCTGCCGCGCCTGCGGCGCCGCCCTCACCCGGACCTTCTGCGATCTCGGTCTGTCGCCGCTGGCGAATTCCTACGTCACGCCAGAGCGCCGCCACCGAGGCGAGACCTTCCATCCGCTCCACGCCTATGTCTGCGACGCCTGCTGGCTGGTGCAGCTCGAAGCCTTCGAGAGCCCCGAGGCGATCTTTTCGGATTATGCCTACTTCTCCGGGTTCTCCGCCGGCTGGCTGCGGCACGCCGAGGCTTACGTCGCCGCGATGATCGCGCGCTTCGGCCTCGGGCCGGACAGCAAGGTCGTCGAGGTCGCGAGCAACGACGGCTACCTGCTGCAATACTTCGTCGCCCGCGGCGTTCCGGTGCTCGGCGTCGAGCCGGCGGCCAACGTCGCCCGCGTGGCGGTGGAGCGCGGCGTGCCCACGCAGGTCGCCTTCTTCGGCCGCGACACCGCCCGGCGGCTCGCCGCGGAAGGGCACAAGGCGGATCTGACGGCGGCCAACAACGTGCTCGCCCACGTGCCCGACATCCTCGACTTCACGGCGGGCTTCGCCGAGATCCTGAAGCCGGAGGGCGTCGCGACCTTCGAGTTCCCGCACCTCCTGCGGATGATCGAGCAACGGCAGTTCGACACGATTTACCACGAGCACTTCTCCTACCTCTCGCTCGGCGTGGTGATCGGCATCCTGCGCCAGCAGGGCTTTCGGGTGTTCGACGTCGAGGAGTGGCCGACCCATGGCGGCTCGCTGCGCGTCTTCGCCTGCCACGAAGCTGCATCCCACCAGCCCACTCCGGAATTGGAGCGCGTGGTGCTGAGCGAATGGGGGGCGAACCTGTTCGACCCCTCCGGCTATGCCGGCTTCGGGCGGGCGGTGGCCGACATCAAATGCGCGGCGCTCCGCTTCCTGATCGAGGAGCGGGCGGCGGGGCGGACCGTCTGCGCCTACGGCGCGGCGGCCAAGGGCAACACCTTCCTCAACTATTGCGGGATCGGCCCGGAGTTGATCCGCGCGGTCGCCGACCGCTCGCCGCACAAGCAGGGCACGTGGCTGCCGGGCAGCCGCATCCCCGTGGTCCCGCCCGACGAACTCCTGTCCATGCGGCCCGACACGGTGCTGATCCTGCCCTGGAACCTCAAGGACGAGATCGCCGGGGAGATGGCCGCGATCCGCGAATGGGGTGGGCGCTTCACTGTCGCGATCCCCGAACTGACGGTGTTCTGAAGCCCGATGACCTTCGAGGAACTCGCGCTGCCCGGCCTGTTCCGCGTCGTGCCCGAACCGCACGCGGACGAGCGCGGCTTCTTCGCCCGCACCCAGTGCGAGAGCGAGTTCGCGGAGCGGGGGCTGATCGGGCGGTTCACGCAATCGAGCGTATCGTTCAATCATCGCCGCGGCACCGTGCGTGGAATGCACTTTTCGAAGCTTCCCCACGCCGAGACGAAGCTCGTGCGCTGCACGGGCGGCGCGATCCACGATGCGGTGATCGATCTGCGGCCCGATTCACCGACCTATCTCCAAACCGCATCCGTGACGCTCTCGGCCGTGAACCGCCACGGCCTCTACATCCCGGCGGGCCTCGCCCACGGCTTCCAGACGCTCAGCGACGACGCCGAGATCCTCTACATGATCGACCGGTCCTTCGTGGCCTCCGCCGCGGACGGCGTACGCTGGGACGATCCCGCCTTCGGGCTCGCATGGCCCGAGCCGGTCACCGTCATCGCACCGCGCGACCTCGCCTTCCCAGATTGGGCGGGGCGGTGAAGCGGGTTCTCGTCACCGGCGGAGCCGGCTTCGTCGGGCGCCACGCGGTCGCCGCTCTGGCCGCTCGTGGTTTCGAGGTCCACGCCCTCGGCCGGACCGCGCCGGCGGATGTCCACGCCTTCCACGCCGCCGACCTGCTCGACCCGGCTCAGAGACGCGCCGCCGTGCAGGCCGCCTCGGCGAGCCACCTGCTGCATCTCGCCTGGATCACCACACCCGGCCGCTACTGGCAGGCGCCGGACAACCTCGATTGGACGGCCGCGAGCCTTGACCTCGTGCGGACGTTCCGAGAGGCGGGCGGCACCCGCGCAGTCGTGGCAGGGACCTGTGCCGAGTACGATTGGACAGAAATCGCGAGCCTCCCCTCTCCCCGCATGCGGGGAGAGGGTCGCGACGACAGGGTCGCCGAAGCCCTCTCCCCGCGTGCGGGGAGAGGGGGTGAAGCGGAGGTCCAAGAGGGCCGCCTTGTTGAATCCGCTCCCTGCCACCCCGCGACGCTCTACGGCGCTGCCAAGGACGGCCTGCGCCGGATCCTGGAAGCCTACGCGGCGACCGCCGGCCTCTCCCTCGCTTGGGTAAGGCTGTTCTACCTCTACGGCCCCGGCGAGACGCCGGGCCGGCTCGTCGGCGATGCGGCGCGGGCACTGCTCACGGGGCAGCGCCTCGCCACCAGCGATGGCCGCCAGCAGCGCGACTTTCTCCATGTCGCCGATGCCGGCGCGGCCTTCGCAGCCCTACTCGACTCGAACGTGGTAGGTTCGGTCAATATCGGCTCTGGCAACGCCGTGCCGGTGCGTCGCATTCTAGAAACGATCGGTGCGCTCACCGGACGCCCCGACCTGATCGATTTCGGCGCCCGCCCCCTCGGCCCGACGGAGCCGGCCTGCATCCAGGCCGACATCCGGCGCCTGACGGACGAGGTGGGATTCTCGCCACGCTACGGCCTGGAACAGGGTTTGGCGCAAACCGTGGCGGCTTGGCGCGCTGCGCTCAGCAATGCGGCATCAGCCCCTTGAGGCGGGCCAGGATATCCTCACCCGCGCAAGGGCGAGCGATGAACTGCGCGCCCTCCGGCATGCGCTCGGGATCGGGCGAGGCGCGGCCGGACACGATCAGGATCGGCAGGTTCGGCCGCGCCTGAGCGACGGAACTGGCCAGATCGAACCCATCGACCCGGCCCGAGAGCTGCACATCCGTCACGAGGCCGCAGATGTCGGGCCGCGCCTGAAGGATGGACAGCGCGCGCTCGGCGGAAGCGCATTGCACGGTGTCGTAGCCGCCCTCTTCCAGCACGTCGCCGAGGTCCATGATGGTCAGGGCCTCGTCCTCGACGATGAGGATGACGGGACGGTCGGCTTCCGGATTCGTCGTCTCGGTCTGGCTCGCCACCTTACGCTCTCCCCGATTTGCTCCAGCGGCCCAAGTTGCTCGCAGACTTGTTGTTGACAGAATTAGCCTGCTCACAGACCTCGTCCACTCACAGACTTGACCGTTTCCCGTGCCGGGAAGCGCCGCGCTGCGATCATCCAACGAGTAACCCCGCTGCGGGTTGCAGGGTCCCGTGGTTCTCTGCGGACAAGCTCGCAAGCTTCACGCCGCGCGGCGAGCTTCCCTCATGCCACAGCCTCGGTCACCGCCGTCACCGCCGCGATCAGACGGTCGAGGTCACCCGCATCGATGGTGAGTGCGGGAGTGAGGTAGACGATGTCGCCGAACGGGCGCACCCAGACGCCGCGCTCGACGAAACGCCGCTTGAGGTCGGCAAGATCGGGCGCACTCGCGAATTGCACCGCGCCGATGGCGCCGAGCACCCGAACGTCCCGTATACCGGGCAACCGGGTCAGGGGGGCGAGCCCCTCCTGCAAGCGTGCGGCGATCGCTTGAGCCTGTGCGAGCCGTGGCTCGGCCTCGAACAAGTCGAGGCTGGCATTCGCCGCCGCGCAGGCGAGCGGGTTCGCCATGAAGGTCGGCCCGTGCATCAGGGCCGCCGAGGCGTCGTCCGACCAGAAGGCGGAAAAGATCTCGGTGGTGGCCACCGTGGCGGCGAGCGCCATCGTCCCGCCGGTCAGCGCCTTCGACAGGCAGAGGATGTCGGGCACGATGCCGGCCTGCACGCAGGCGAACATCGTTCCGGTCCGGCCGAACCCGGTGAAGATCTCGTCGGCGATGAGCGGCAGGCCGTGGCGGCGGGCGAGGCGGGCAACCGTGGCCAGAGTCTCCGGCGGATGCATCAACATCCCGCCCGCCCCCTGCACCAGGGGCTCGACGATCACCGCCGCGAGTTCGTGGCGGTGGCGGGCGAGCATCGCGTCGAGGGCCGCCTCCGCCTCGGCCGTGCGCGGCAGTTCCGCGAAGACCTGAGCCGGCAGGTAGGCGCCGAAGCGGCGGTGCATCCCCTCCTCGGGGTCGCAGGCCGACATCGCGCCCATCGTGTCGCCGTGATAGCCGCCGCGGAAGGCGAGCACGCGGGTGCGTCCGGTCTCGCCGCGGTTGAGCCAGAGCTGCACCGCCATCTTCAGCGCGACCTCGACGGCGACCGAGCCGGAATCGGTGAAGAAGACGTGGTTGAGATCGCCCGGCAGCAGCCCGGCGAGGCGCGCGCCCAATCGCTCGGCCGAGGCGTGGGTGAGGCCGCCGAACATCACGTGCGGCATCCGCAGGAGCTGGTCGGCCATGGCCGCGGCGATGTGCGGATGGTTGTAGCCGTGCACCGCCGTCCACCACGAGGCGATGCCGTCGATGAGTTCACGCCCGCCCTTCAGCGTGATGCGCGTGCCCCGCGTTGCGATCGCCTCCAGCGGCGGCGCGGCGGTCTTCATCTGGGTGTAGGGGCGCCAAAGGTGGTGGTGATCGAGCGCG
This sequence comes from Methylorubrum extorquens, assembly GCF_024169925.1. NCBI lineage: Bacteria > Pseudomonadati > Pseudomonadota > Alphaproteobacteria > Hyphomicrobiales > Methylobacteriaceae > Methylorubrum > Methylorubrum extorquens. The sequence goes on along the minus strand of NZ_JALJXF010000001.1, from coordinate 210,877 downwards.
GTCATGCGCGGGGATTGAGGGGTGGCGCTGACGGAGTCAAACGCGCACAGCCCCTCCCCTGATGGGGAGGGGCACGCGGCGGCTCTACTCCGCCGCCTCGCCGTAGGCCTCGGTCGGCGGGCAGGAGCAGACGAGGTTGCGGTCGCCGTAGGCGTTGTCGACGCGGTTCACCGGCGGCCAGTACTTGTCCATCCGCAGCGACCCCGACGGGAAGCAGGCGGCCTCCCGCGAATAGGGCCGCTCCCAGGCGCCGATCAGATCCTGCACCGTGTGCGGGGCGTTCTTGAGCGGGTTGTTCGCCCGGTCCATCCGCCCGTCCTCGATCGCCCGGATCTCCTCGCGGATCGCCAGCATGGCGTCGCAGAAGCGGTCGATCTCGGCCTTGGTCTCGGATTCCGTCGGCTCGATCATCAGCGTGCCCGCCACCGGCCAGCTCATGGTCGGCGGATGGAAGCCGCAATCGATCAGGCGCTTGGCGATGTCCTCGACGGTGACGCCCGCGCTCTTCTGGAAGGGCCGCACATCGACGATGCACTCGTGCGCGACGCGGCCGTTCCGCCCGGCGTAGAGGATGGCGTAGACCCCATCGAGCCGCCGGGCGATGTAGTTGGCGTTGAGGATCGCCACCCGCGTCGCCTGTGTCAGGCCGCGCCCGCCCATCATCAGGCAGTAGCTCCACGAGATCGGCAGGATCGACGCCGAACCGAAGGCGGCGGCCGAGACCGCGCCCTCCTCGCCCGAGCGCGAATCGGAGGGCAGGAACGGGATCAGGTGCGTCTTCACGCCGATCGGCCCCATGCCCGGCCCGCCGCCGCCGTGGGGAATGCAGAAGGTCTTGTGCAGGTTGAGATGGCTGACGTCGGCGCCGATGTCGCCGGGCCGGGCCAGCCCGACCATCGCGTTGAGGTTGGCCCCGTCGAGATAGACCTGTCCGCCGTGCCGGTGGACGATGTCGCAGAGTTCGCGCACCCGCGCCTCGAACACGCCGTGCGTGGACGGATAGGTGATCATGCAGGCGGCCAGCTTGTCGGCGTGCAGCTCGGCCTTCTTCGCAAAATCCTCGACATCGATGTTGCCGTGGGCGTCGGCGCCGACCACGACCACGCTCATGCCGCACATCTGGGCCGAGGCCGGGTTGGTGCCGTGGGCCGAGGACGGGATCAGGCAGACGGTGCGGTGCCCCTCCCCGCGCGCGAGGTGGTAGCGGCGGATGGCGAGCAGCCCCGCATACTCGCCCTGCGCGCCGGAATTCGGCTGCATCGAGATCGCGTCGTAGCCGGTGATCGCGCAGAGTTTCTGACTAAGATCGTCGATCAGCTCACGGTAGCCCAGCGCCTGATCCTCCGGCACGAAGGGGTGCAGCTCCGAGAATTCCGGCCAGGAGATCGGCAGCATCTCGGCGGTGGCGTTGAGCTTCATCGTGCAGGAGCCGAGCGGGATCATCGCCCGGTCGAGCGCCAGATCGCGATCGCTGAGCCGGCGCATGTAGCGCGTCATCTCGCTCTCGGCCCGGTTCATGTGGAAGATCGGGTGGGTCAGGTAGTCCGAGGTCCGCTCCAGCTCCGCCGGCAGGCGCGGCTCGGGATAGGCCTCGTCATAGGTCAGCTCGGTGCCCCCGAAGGCGCGCCACACCGCCTGGATGATGTCGGGCCGGGTGCGCTGATCGACGCTGATGCCGATGCGGTCCGTGCCGATGCGGCGCAGGTTCACTCCGTTCTCGACCGCGCTCTTCAGGATCACGCCCTGGAACGCGCCGACCCGCACGGTGACCGTGTCGAAGAAGTGCGCGGGCTCGACCGCGAAGCCGAGCCGTTCCAGCCCCGCGGCGAGGCGCACGGCGTCGCGGTGGACGCGCAGCGCAATGGCCTTCAGCCCGGCCGGCCCGTGATAGACCGCGAACATCGAGGCGATGACGGCGAGCAGCACTTGGCTGGTGCAGATGTTCGAGGTCGCCTTCTCGCGGCGGATGTGCTGCTCGCGGGTCTGGAGCGCGAGCCGGTACGAGCGGTTGCCGCGGGCATCGACCGAGACGCCGACGATGCGGCCGGGCAGCGCGCGCTTGTGGGCGTCGCGGGTGGCGAGATAGGCGGCATGCGGACCGCCATAGCCCATCGGAACGCCGTAGCGCTGCATCGAGCCCACGGCGATGTCGGCACCCATCTCGCCCGGCGCCTTCAGCAGCGTCAGCGCGAGCGGGTCGGCCGCGACCGCGGCGAGCGCGCCGGCTTCATGCAGCCCGGCGATGAGATCGGAAAAATCGTGAACCGCGCCGTTCACGCCGGGATACTGGAACAGCGCCCCGAACACCGCGGACGGGTCCAAATCGACAAAGGGGTCGCCGACGACGATCTCCCAGCCGAGCGGGGCCGCGCGTGTCTTCAGCACGGCGATGGTCTGGGGCAGGCAGTCGCGATCGACGAAGAAGGCGTTTTTCGCCGACTTCGCCACGCGCTTGGCCATGCCCATCGCCTCCGCCGCGGCGGTCGCCTCATCGAGCAGCGAGGCGTTGGCGACGTCGAGCGCGGTGAGATCGCAAACCAGGGTCTGGAAGTTGAGCAGCGCCTCGAGCCGGCCCTGGCTGATCTCGGGCTGGTAGGGCGAGTAGGCGGTGTACCAGGCCGGGTTCTCGAAGATGTTGCGCTGGATCGCCGGCGGCATCGTCGTGCCGTGGTAGCCCTGGCCGATCAGGGAGACGAGTAGGCGGTTCTTGTCGGCGGTGGCGCGCAGCTTTTCGAGTGAGCGCCGTTCGGTGAGCGAGACGCCGAAATCGATGTACTCGGCCTGCCGGATGTCGGGGGGCAGCGTCTCGTCGATCAGCGCGTGCAGCGACTTGGCGCCGACCGTCTCCAGCATCTGGTCGATCTCGGAGAGCTTCGGGCCGATATGGCGGCGGGCGGCGAAATCGAAGGGGTCGTGGCGATCGTATTTCATGGGGGGCAGCCTTTCGAAGGCGGATGCCGCGCGCCGAGCCACCCGCTCCGTCCCCTCTCCTGAGGTGCTGCGAAGGCAGCCTCGAACGAGGGCTCCAGGGATCACGGCGGGTTCTGGAGGTCTCCTTCGAGGCCTCCGCTGCGCTCCGGCACCTCAGGATGAGGGCGATGGGTGGGACAACTCGGGCTGGCGCTACTTTGCGAACGCCGCGTAGGCCGCCTCGTCCATCAGCCCGTCCATGGCCGACGGATCGTCGAGCTTGAGCCGGTAGAGCCAGCCGCCGCCCTGCGGGTCGGTGCCGACCGAGGCCGGGTCGCCGACCGCCGCCTCGTTGACCTCGGTGACTTCGCCGGAGAGCGGCGCGTAGACGTCCGAGGCCGCCTTGACGGACTCGACCACGGCGGCCGCCTCGCCCTTGTTCAGCGTCGCGCCGACCTTCGGCAACTCGATGAAGACGAGGTCGCCGAGCTGTTCGGCGGCGTGCGCGGTGATGCCGACCGTGGCGACGTCGCCATCAAGGCGCAGCCATTCGTGCTCGTCGGTGAAACGCAGCATGATCAAAACTCCTGACACGAGAGGGATCAGCCGCGCTTGAAGCCGGCTGGGACGAAGGGAAGCGGGGAGACGACGAGGGGGAGCCGCTGGCCGCGCACTTCGGCGAAGACGCGGGTGCCGGGGGCGGCGAGGGCCGCCGGCAGGAAGCCCATCGCGACGGGCGCCCCGAGGCTCGGGCCGAAGCCGCCGGAGGTGACGCGGCCGACCGGCTCGCCGCCGGCCTCCGCAGCGAAGAGCGGGGCGTCCGCCCGCACCGGCGCTCGGCCCTCGGGGCGCAGGCCAACGCGGCGGCGGGACGGCCCGGTCGCCACCGCGGGGAGGATCGTGTCCGCACCCGGAAAACCGCCTTCGCGGGCGCCGCCCCTCCGGCGGGCGGGCGAGATCGCCCAGGCGAGGCTCGCCTCGACCGGGCTGGTGCCGGGATCGATGTCCGCCCCGTGGAGCGGCAAGCCGGCTTCGAGGCGCAGGGAATCGCGGGCGCCGAGGCCGACCGGCAGCACCTCGGACTCCGCGAGCAGGGCTTCAGCCACGGCCTCCGCGCGCTCGGCCGGCACGGAAATCTCGAAGCCGTCCTCACCCGTATAGCCGGAGCGGCTGACAAGGCAGGGCGCGCCGAGGATCGCGACCGTGCGCACATCCATGAAGCGCATCGCCTCGGCCTCGGGCGCCAGCCGCGCCAGCACCTCGGCCGCCTTCGGGCCTTGCAGCGCGATCAGCGCATCCGGCACGAGCCTCAGATCGATGCCGTCCGGCAGATGGGCGCGCAGATGCGCGAAACCGGCGGCCTTGTTGGCGGCGTTGACGACGATCTGGAGCCGGCCGGGCAGGCGCGCGACCATGAGGTCGTCGAGGATGCCGCCGGCCGCGTCGGTGAGGAAACCGTAGCGCTGGCGGCCTTCGGGAAGCCCGAGGATATCGATGGGGATCAGCGCCTCGAGCGCGCGGGCCGCCTCCGCGACGTCGCCGGAGCGGGGCGTCAGCGCGATCTGGCCCATATGCGACACGTCGAACAGGCCGGCGGCCGCCCGCGTGTGCAGATGCTCCTTCAAGAGCCCAGCGGGGTATTGCAGCGGCATCGCGTAGCCCGCGAACGGCACCATCTTGGCGCCGAGGCGCCGATGGAGCGCGTGCAGCGGCGTCTGTGCCAGCGGATCAGCGGAAACGGGGGCGGCAGGACTCAAGGCCCCGGCAGCTTGCAGACTCATCGGGCACTCCGCGACAGACGGATCTTGCCCGCCGGCCGGCTGGCAAGTTGCCCCCATCTGTCACGCTTACCTGAGAGCTTCCCTCACTCAATATTCGAGCGAGGTTTCTCCTTCGGTGGGCGCCGGACGGCGCCTCTCTCCAGATTGTCCAACGATACGGTGATTGTGCCTGAGAGTTTCCGGGGGTGGTTGCTCCGTCGGCGCCATGACTCATCTTTCGATGGGCCTGGGCTCTCCCGTATCGTCTGTATCGGACACCGGAAGGCTCGCACTTTGCGCCCCCTCGCGCAAGCCAAGTCAGGTGACGATCAGCGCATCATGTTGCGCAGCCGGCAATAGCCGCGGAAGCTTTCGTAACCCGCCGGGCAGCGGCGGAGGCAGGCCCCGGCCGCGTATTTCAGCGGCGGGCGGCAGGCAGTGCGGAAGCGCTGCTCGCCGAACAGGTAGGATTGAGCCGGGCCGGCCGAGGTTGGCACCGGGCTGACCAGGTAACCGGCAAAGACCATCAGCAGAAGGACGACGCAGCGAAGGCGCGGCATGGCGGGGGTTCCGGCAGAGCCTGTGCAACGCGCCGCCCCGCACGGGGTTCGCCGCGCCCGTCCCCGTCGGCTTGACATCCCCCGAGCGCCGTCGCCTTCAACGTGCCATGTCGCCGAACCCCTCTCACAGCCTCGACGCCTTCGCCGGAGAGAAGCTCGCCAGCCTCGAAGCCGCCGCCCTGCGCCGCCGTCTGGCCGTGACCGCCCGCGGCCCCGAGGCGGCGGCCGAGCGGGGGGGCCGTGCGCTCATCTCATTCTCCTGCAACGATTATCTCGGCCTCGCCCACGATCCGCGTGTGATCGCGGCAGCCACCGAAGCGCTGGCCCGCTACGGCGCGGGCGCGGGCGCCTCGCGGCTGGTGACCGGCAATTCCCCCCCGCTCGCGGCGCTGGAGGAGCGGCTCGCCCGGCACAAGGGCAAGGAAGCCGCGCTGGTCTTCGGCTCGGGCTATCTCGCCAATCTCGGCATCGCCCCGGCCCTCGTCGGCGCGGGCGACCTGATCCTGATCGACGAACTCGGCCATTCCTGCCTGTTCGCCGGAGCAAGGATGTCGGGCGCGCGGACCGTGCGCTTCGCCCACAACGACATGGCGCAGTTGCGCGCGCTTCTCGCCGAGCATCGCGGCGCGGCGCGGCGGGCGCTGATCCTGACCGAGCGGGTGTTCAGCATGGATGGCGACCGTGCGCCGCTCCCCGAGATCCTGGCCATCGCGGAAGAGTACGACGCCTGGACGCTGGTGGACGACGCCCACGGCCTCGGCGTGGTCGAGCCTGGCCAGCGGGCGCCGCTCGAAATGGGCACGCTGTCGAAGACGCTGGGCTCCTATGGCGGCTATCTCTGCGCCTCACGGCCCGTGATCGACCTGCTGACGAGCCGGGCGCGCAGCCTCGTCTACACCACCGGCCTGCCGCCGGCCTCCGCTGCCGCCGCGCTCAAAGCGCTGGAGATCGTTGGAGCCGAGCCGGATCGCGCCGCCCGGCCGCTGGCGCTCGCCCGCCGCTTCACCGCCCGCCTCGGCCTGCCCGAAGCGATGAGCCCGATCGTGCCGGTTCTCATCGGCGCGGCGGAGGCAGCACTCGCCCTCTCTGCGGCATTGGAGGCACGCGGCTTCCTCGTGGTGGCGATCCGTCCGCCGACGGTGGCGCCGGGCACCGCCCGGCTTCGGGTCGCCTTCTCAGCGGCCCATGACGAGGGGCAGGTCGATGCCCTGGCCGAGGCTTTGGCCGCACTGGCGCCGGAGAGCGTCCGCGCCGGCTGAACGCCCTCAGGTGATCGGATCGAGCCGGCGGATCGAGGTGACGGCGCCAAAACTCTTGGCCGAGATGCGCTCGACCGCCTCGCGCAAAGGCTCCACCGCCACCGCCATGTGATGGCCGTTGGCGTGGATGAGCCGGTCGGCGTCGAGCATCAGCCCGACATGGCCCTTCCAAAACACGAGGTCGCCGCGCCGCAGCTCTTCGAGCCCCGGCGGGAGGGCGTCGCCGAGGGCCCGCTCCTGCTGGTCCGCATCGCGGGGGCAGGCAAGACCCGCGGTTTCCAGGCAGAGCTGGACGAGGCCCGAGCAATCGAGGCCGAGGCTGGTGCGCCCGCCCCAGAGATAGGGCGTGCCGACAAGCCGCTCGGCGGTGGCCGGAAAATCGGGCACGGCGGTCCCAATCGGCACGGCATGGCCGGCAAAGACGTAGCCGCCGCTGGCAAGCCGCCAATACTCGCCCTCCTGCGCCTGCACCGCGAAGGCGGCGCCGAGGCTGAGATGGGCGACATGCGGGCGCTTCAGGTCCGGCGCCGGGTAGACGAAGGTGCGCAGAGCCGCGACCCGGTGGGTCGGCGCCGGATCGATGGCCCCGAGTGCGGCCTCCGGCAGGTAGCCGACATAGCCGTCGCGGGCGATCTGACCCCAGGCGAACCCGTCACGGCGCTCGAACACCGTCACGGCGTCGCCCATCACCGCCTCGGTTTCAAGCCCGGCTTCGAGGCGCGGCGCGCGGCGTAAGGGGGCTGAGGGCACGACGATCCGTGCCGGCTCGCCCGCGACGTAGCGCTCCGCCGTCACGACGCCTTTCAGGCGGATGTCGGCGAGGTCGGACCGGGCCGGGGTGAGGCGGGGATCGCGTGTGTCTGGCATCGTGGAGCGTGCGTGACGCAGGATCGGGGCGGGATTCGGGATGTGCGATCACAAAGCCACCGATTTTCGCGCGGCCCGTCGATCTCCGGATTCGGGAACCCATTTGCTGCGCTGCCGCGACACTATGACCGCCACGGGTTGTATCCGCCGGATGGCCCCGTCAACGAATGTGCTGGCGCCGACTCACATCGGCGCGCATCCTGCATGCTCGACGAGCGGGGCGTCCGCCCGGCAAGCCATGCGGCCGGCGGTCCGTCACGTCCGATTTGTGTGCAATGCACAAACCAGACGGGCCGTCCTATGATCGGTGCATGAAGACCGCGAGTCGTGCCGTGAAAAAATCTCCGAAGAGCTTTCAGGATCTGCCTCCGATCCGGGTGCGGCGCGAGCCGCCCACGGTCGCCGAGGCGGTCGCCGCCGCCCAGGATCTGGCCGACGACGTCGAGCAGCAGGTGGAGATCGCCTGCGGGCTGATCGGCCTCGCCCCGGACGAGGTGCGCCCCCATGTGGTCGCCGCCGCCAAGGCCGCGGCGGCGCGCCCGGCGCACCGGCCGCTGGAGCAGCGCATTCTCGCGCCAACGAGCCCGAACCGCGCCCCGCCGCGGGCGGTGATCGTCGAACGCCGCAGCCGCCCGACCGTGGTGGTCGAGCGCCGCAGCCGGCCCCTCGACCCGCGCCGCTGACGAACCACCGGACGATTCACCAGGGCAGCGTCTCGCCCCGGTGGTCGAGAAAGGCGAGATCCGGCCGGCCGGCTCTCGCCTCGATCACGTCCGCCAGCCCGGCCGCGCTCGTCGCCACGTCGAGGTCTGCGCCCTCACCGCCCATATCGGTGGCGACCCAGCCCGGATGCAGCAGCAGCACGCCGAACGCGCGGTCGGCGTGGCGCGCCGCGAAGCTCCGGGCGTTGGTGTTCAGCGCCGCCTTGCTCGCCCGATAGTTCTCCCAGCCGCCCTCTGTGTTGAGGCCGACGCTGCCGAGCACCGAGGACATGAAGGCGAGCGTGCCGCCGGGCGCAAGAGTCTCGGCAAAGGCGTCCGCGAACAGGATCGGGCTCACCGCATTGGTCAGGTAGACCTGTGCGTGGACCGCCCGCGACACCGCGTTGAGCGGCTTGTCCGCCTCGATCAGCACGCCGGCCACCACGAAGACGAGATCGAATTGTTCGTGCCGCGTCCGTTCGTGCAGGGCGGCAACGGACGCGTCGTCGTCGATATCGACCGTTTCGACCCGCACACCCTCCGCCGCCAGCCGTTCGAGACCGGGCGCGGCCCCGCGCCGGGTCGCGGTGACCTGCCAGCCGCGCCGCAGGAAGGTCTCGGTCAGCCCGAGCCCGAGGCCGCGGGAGGCACCGACGATCAGGGCGTGTTTCCGGGGATAGCTCATGGTGATGATCCAGCAGTCCTGACTTCAAGCTTTGTTCGCGTTGCCGAGAGACAGGTCTCGTCCAATCCCTCCCCTCATCCTGAGGTGCGGAGCGAAGCCTCGAAGGATCTTCCCGTCATCGCGCGGGATCTGGAACACCCTTCGAGGCCGGCTCGCGCGGGCACCTCAGGACGAGGGCGCGGATTGGATACGAAGGCCGATCAGCCGAGTTCCGCGCCGACAGAGGGACCGTCGAGGGCGCTCTTCAAGCCCTCATGAAACTTCGGAAGTTGCTCGGCACCGACGAGAAGATCCGAGAGTGTGAAGCGCCGCGGCTTGGCCGGTGGTTCGGTGGGCCGTGTCGAGCGTGCCTTGCCCGTGTCACCATCCCTTACGAGCTTCGCCATGCCATGCTTCCCTCGGCTGTGGCGACCACGGTGGCATGGTCCGGCCGCCCGAGCGAGCCGCCTCAATCCCCCGTCTGCACCGACCACGTCGCGTGGCGTACCTCCGGCCGCTTCTCCAGATCGGCCACCACGGCGTCGAGATCCTTGGCGTGGACCGTGGTGGCGGTGAGCGTCGCGATGACGTCGACGGTGGTCTCGCCGCGCTCCTCCACCTCGGTCGAGCCGACGGGGTAATCCGCCGCTTCCAGGCGCTCCACCAGCAGGTCGCGGGCGAGGCCGGCGGTCTCGGCCGGCACCGTCACCTGCACGGCGTAGGTCGCCTCGGTCGCGCTCTCGTCGATGGGGATGCGGTCGATGAGGTTGACGAGCGGGCGCAGCAGCGTGTTGCCGGCCAGCACGGCGATGGTGACGAAGCAGGCCTCCAAGGGCAGGTCGGCCCCGGCGAAGGCCCCGACGGCCGCCGCGCACCAGAGGGTCGCGGCGGTGTTGAGGCCGCGCACGTTCATCCCCTCCTTCATGATCACGCCCGCGCCGAGGAAGCCGATGCCGGAGACGACGTAGGCGACGACGCGGGTCGCCCCCTCGCCGCCGGTCAGCCGCATGCCGAGATCGACGAAGGCGGACGCGCCCAGTGCCACCAGCACGGCAGTGCGCAAGCCCGCGCTGCGCTGCCGATACTGCCGCTCGACCCCGATCAGGGTGCCGAGGCCGAAGGCGACCGCGAGGCTGATGCCGGAATTCACGGCTTCGGGCGTGGGGAAGGGAAAGGGGCCGGGCATGGAGCGTTCGGTGACCATTTTGGTGTCGCGCGGTTTCCCCGCTGTCGCACGAGCGTGACGGTTGCGTGACGAAACGTCACCGATCCGAACGCACACCCGGTCGCGTGCGGTCAATTTGCCCATGGCCAGGGCCGCCGCGCGGGATTGACGCGGCGACCGGGCAGCGGGCACACCGGCAGGATTGTGGGAGCCTTAAGAAAAACCCACGCTGAGGAGACGCGCATGCGGCAGGATCTTTCTCCTGCGACGAGGGTCGAGGCTCGACCGGCATCGGCGACGGTGATCGTATGAGCGTCGAGGCACTCGCCCGGCCCGCAGTCGGGGCAACGCCCGTCCGCGACCGCATCCTCCAGCTCCGCGACGGGCTGAGCCACGGGCTGATCGGCGCCGACAAGCTGGTCGAGCGCCTGCTGATCGGGCTGCTGACCGGCGGCCACCTGCTGATCGAGGGTGCACCGGGGCTCGCCAAGACCCGCGCGGTCAAGCGCCTGTCGGACGGGCTCGACGGCTCCTTCGCCCGCGTGCAATGCACGCCGGACCTGATGCCCGCCGACCTCACCGGCACCACCGTCTGGCGCCAGGATGCCGGCACCTTCGAGTTCCTGCCGGGACCGCTGTTCCACTCGCTGATCCTCGTCGACGAGGTGAACCGCGCGCCGCCCAAGGTGCAGTCGGCTCTACTGGAATCCATGGCCGAGGGGCAGATCACGGTGTCGGGCCACACCCACCGCCTGCCCGACCCGTTCATGGTGGTGGCGACGCAGAACCCGATCGAGCATGCGGGCACCTTCCCACTGCCCGAGGCGCAGCTCGACCGCTTCCTGCTCCACGTCGTCGTCGAGATGCCGGACGAGGCCTCCGAGCGCCGCATCCTCGATCTCGTCGAAGGCGAATTGAACCACCACGCCGAGGCGATGCCGGTAAAGCTCTCGGTCGCCGAGGTGATCGCTGCCCGGGAGGCCGCACTCGCGACCTACGTCTCGCCCGCCCTCAAGGATTATCTCGTGCGGCTCGTGGCCGGCACCCGCGGCGACAGCGTCGCGCCGGAGCTGCGCGCGGCGATCGAGCACCCGGCCTCGCCCCGCGGGACGCTCGCGCTGATGGTCGCCGGCAAGGCCCGCGCCTACCTGCACGGCCGCGACCACGTCGTGCCCGAGGACATTTCGGAGCTGGCCGCCGACGCCCTGGCGCACCGCATCGGCCTGACATGGCGCGCGGCGGCCGAGGGGCGCACCACGCGGGGCATCATCGGCGGGTTGGTCGAGCGGACGCGGGCGCTGTAGCCGTCATGACCGCGACTGCGGCGCCTGCCAGCGACCTGACCGACGCCCCCGGCATCCATCTTTCGGGCGCCGGGCTCATGAGCCTGCGCCATCTCGCGCGGCGCGGCGTCTCACCCGCGACCCGCACCATCGCCGGGCTGCCCGGCGGCATCGTCACGCGCAAGCGCGGGCGCGGCTCGGAGCCGGACGACGTGCGGCCCTGGTCCGAGGGCGACGACCGCCGCTTCATCGACCGCAACGCCACCGCCCGCACCGGCGAACTGCATGTGCGCACCCACCACGACGAGCGCGACCGCGCCGTGGTGCTGCTTGCCGACTTCCGGCCCTCGATGCTGTTCGGCACCCGGCGGGCACTGCGCTCCGTGGCGGCGGCGGAGGCGCTGACGCTGCTCGGCTGGCGCATCGTCGGCGATGGCGGGCGCATCGGCTTGATCGTGGCGGGAAGGGCCGAGCCCGCCGTGATACGACCGGCCGGCGGCGAGCGGGCGATGACCGCCGTCACCGGTGCGCTGGCCCATGCCCACGCCGAAGCCCTCGCCGGCCCGGCGGCGGACGACCCGCCGCTCACCGACACGCTGGCGCTCGCCCGCTCGCTCCTGCCCTCGGGCGGACACCTCGTCGTGGCGAGTGCGCTGGATGCGCCGGGGCCGGATTTCGAGAGCCTGATCACCGCGCTGGCCGAGCGGCTCTCGATCCGCCTTCTGCTGGTCAGCGACGCCTTCGAGCGGGCACGCCCGGCCGGCCTCTACCCCTACGCTCTGCCGGGCGGACAGCGCGGCACCGTCCAGGCCGACCGCAGGGCCCAGCCCGCCGACGCGATCGACCCGCGCCTCGCCCGCCTCCATGCCTGCGGTGTCGAGGGCCTGCGCATCGACGTCGAGGCCGGGCCGGAGAGCTACGCCCCCCTGATGGAGCGGCTCGATGCGGTGTTGTGAGGTCGGGAGCGAATCCCCCTCTTCCCGGACGCGGACAGAGAGGGCGGCTCGCTCTGTCGACGACGAGGTCGGCAGAGCCCTCTCCCCGCGTGCGGGGAGAGGCGATGCGCGGAAGGGAGAGGCATGACGGCCCCGACCCCCGATCTCTCGACCCTGCGCGGCCTGCATCTCCCCACCGCCGGCACCAGCGCGGTGCAGCCCGAGATGGTGGCCGCCCTGGCCCTCGGCTTCGGCCTCGCGCTGCTCGTCGGACTGATCCGCATCGTTCGCGCACGGCGCGGCGCGTCGGTGCGCCGGGCGGCCCTGCGCGAGCTGGCGCTGGCCGGAAACCTCGAACCGCAAGCCCGCCGCGTCGCGCAGGCCCGGCTGCTGCGCCGTGTGGTGCGCACCCTGAAGGGCGAAGAGGCGGCGCGCACCCGCGGATCGGACTGGGCCGCGACGCTCGACACCACCTTCGCCACCGACTTTTTCCGCTCCGGTCCCGGCCGCGTCTTCGCCGACGACCTCTACCGGCGTCCTGAAGCGACCGATCCCGCCGCCATCGATGTCGGCCTCGGCCGCCTGCTCTCACAGATCCGGGCCTGATCCGAATGCCCGCCTGGTTCACGGCCCTCGCCTCCGCCTTCGACTTCGCGGCGCCGCTCGCCCTGCTGCTCCTGCCCCTGCCGCTCGCCGCCCGGCTGATCCCGCCGGAGCGCCAGGGCGGCAGCGGCGCCTTGCGCGTCCCGCCTTCTCTCGTCGGCACGGCGGAGCACGCCGAAACCATCGCAGCCCGCGGCCGGCGCCGCCTCTGGCTCGTCGGAACGCTCTGGGCGGCGCTGGTCGTCGCGCTCGCCGGTCCCCGCCTCATCCTGCCCGCGACCGCGCTGCCGGCCTCGGCCCGGGAGATCGTGCTCGCCCTCGACCTCTCGGGCAGCATGGAGCGCAAGGACTTCTCCCTCGACGGCGAGACCGTCAGCCGGCTCGCGGCGGTGAAACGCGTCGGCGCCGAGTTCATCCGCCGCCGGGCCGGCGACCGCATCGGCCTCGTCGAGTTCGCCGATCAGGCCTACGTCGCCGCAGCCCCCACCTTCGACACCGCCACCGTCGCCCGCACCCTGGAGGAGGCGACCATCGGCCTCGTCGGGCGCTCCACCGGCATCGGCGACGGGCTCGGCCTCGCGCTCAAGCGCCTCGCTCCGGCGCAAGTCGCGGCGGCCGACGGCGAAGGGCCGTCCCCCGCCCGTGACAAGGTCGTCGTGCTGCTCTCTGACGGGGCCAACAATGCCGGCCAGACCGCGCCGAAGGACGTCGCGGCCCTGGCCAAGGAACTCGGCGTGCGCGTCTACACCATCGCGCTCGGACCGATCGACATGGCCGACAACCCCAACAACGAGCAGGACGTGGTCGATGTCGAGACCCTGCGGACCATGGCCGAGACCAGCGGCGGCCGGGCGTTCCGCGTGAAGACCACCGACGACTTAGAGAATGTCGCCAACGCCATCGACGAATTGGAGGGCGGGCGCGCCAAGGCACCGCCGCTGCCCCTGCGGCGCGACCTCTGGCCCTGGCCGGCAGCGCTCGCCTTCCTCTGCGCCTGCGGGCTCCTGGCGACGCGGCGCAGGATCTGAGCGGGAATCGCATGATCGAATCCCTCACCCTGCTGCGCCCGCTCTGGTTCCTGGCGGTTCCCATCGTGGCTCTGCTCGCGCTGCGCGCGGCGTGGCGCTCGGCGCCGCTGGGCGACTGGAACAAGGCGGTCGATCCGCACCTGATGGCGCTGTTCGCGCGCCGCGGCGCGGTGCTCGGCGGGCGGCGGCAGGCCAACCTCGCCGCCGCGCTCGCCGCCGGCATCCTGGCGCTGGCGCTCACCGGCCCGGCCATCGAGCGCCCGGAGGCCGCGACCTTCCGCAACCTCGACGCCACGGTGATCGTGCTCGACCTGTCCCGCTCGGTCACCGAGGGCGGGCGCTTTAAGGAGGCGCGGCAGGCGGCGGAAGCGGTGGCGGAGGCCGCGGGCACCCGCTCGCTGGCGCTGATCGTCTTTGCGGGCGACGCCTACACCGCGCTTTCGCCGACCAACGACCGCGAGAGCCTCGCCACCACCCTGTTCGCGCTCGATGCCGACACCGTGCCCGACCGGGGCAGCCATCCGGAGCGTGGGCTCGCGCTGGCCCGCCGGACGCTGGCCGAGGCCAACGTCGTCGCCGCCGACGTGGTGCTGATCTCCGACGGTGACGGGATCGGGCAGGCCGCCGAGCGCGAGGCCGCGGCGATCCGGGACCGGGGCTGGCAGCTCCACGCCCTGTTCGTGCCGGCCGGCAAAGCGCTGCCGCCCGGCGCGCCGCGCCCCGACCGGACCGCCCTCGACCGGCTTGCGGGCACGGGCGGCGGACGGGCCGCCGACATCGACGCCTCCGGGGCGGTGCTCGACCGCGTCGGCGCCTCGACCGCCCAGCACCTCGCCGCGAACGGCTACGGCGTGCTCGCCTTCGCCGATCTCGGCCGCTGGCTGCTGCTGCTGGCGCTTTTGCCCGCCCTCCTCTTGTTCCGCCGGAGCGCGTGATGCTGGCGTCTTTCTCGCCTCGCCCCTCTGCTCGCCCCTTCGTCCGATCGACACCGCTGCGGCGGATGCTGCCCGTCGCCTTCCCGCGCCACTGGCGGCGGCTGGCGCGCATCGCGGGACTGGCGCTCGCGGGCGGCGGCCTCCTCGGATTGCTGCTTGTGTCGGAACCGCGCACGACGCTGGGCCGCTTCCTGATGGCGGCCGGCCTGCCCGGCGCGGCGCTTCACGTGTTCGACACCCCCGCATGGCGCGCCGCCGCCCTCTACGAGGCCGGGCGCTACAATGAAGCGATCACGCTGTTCCGGGCGCAGGGCAAGCGCGGCGCCTACAACCTCGGCAACGCGCTCGCCCGCTCCGGCGACCTGCAAGGCGCGCTGGAAGCCTACGACGAGGCTTTGACCTACAACCCGCGCGACGCTGACGCGCAGGCCAACCGCTCGCTGATCGCCAAGGCCCTGGAAGAGGAGATCGACCGCGGCAAGGGCGGCGGCATCGCCAATGCCTCGGCGCAGTACGGCGCCCGCTACAACAACACCGCCAACCAGGACCAGAACGACGACATCCGCGCCACCGCCAGCGGCGAGGGTCTGGCCGGCAACAAGGAGGGCGGCTCCTCCGCCTCGCTGCCGGGCACGAGCCCGGTGGCCCGCCGTGGCAAGGCCGAGCAGCAGGCGGTCGATTCCGGCAAGGGGCAGGCTCGCGGCTCGGCCAGCGACGCCGCCGGCCGCGGACGCCAGGGCGCCGGCTCGGCCATGGTCGCCGCCGCGCCCGAGCGCGAGGCGCGCCGGGTCACCAAGAGCTTCGAGGCGCACGCGATCCACCCCGACCGGCTCTGGCTCCAGACCCTGCCGGACGAGCCCGGCCGCTATCTGAAGCTGCGCCTCAAGGCCGAGCAGGCCCGCCGCATCGAGGCCGGCACCGCCATCCCGGGAGGCAGCAACCCGTGGTAATTCTTTTCGACGTCTTCAGGCGCGTCACCCGATCCCGCAAGGGAGAGAGGGGACCGTTGGCGACCCTCCTCATCCTGCTGGCCTTCGCCGCCCCCGCTCACGCCATCGAGCCCGGCGACCTCACGCTGACCGTGACGCCCGATCTCCCCGGCGGCGTACAGCCCTTTGCCCGCGAGATGGTGCTGCTGCGCCTGCGCGGGGTCTACCGCACGCAGATCCTGCTGGAGGAGGTGCGCCAGCCCGCCCTCGTCAACTTCTCCTGGACCCAGCTCGGCCGCGATAGCTGGGGCCGCACGCGGATGCCCGACGGGCAGATGGCCCTGGAATTCGAGCGCACCATCGCGGTCTTCCCGCAGCATACGGGAACCTTCACCGTCGATCCGTTCGTCCACCGCCTGACGATCAACGACGGCGGCGAGCGCAAGCAGATCGACGTGCGCTCCGAGCCCGTCCCCTTCCCCGTGGCGGCCTGGACCGGCGCGAGCGGCGGCCCCGACACGGCCGAACCGTGGTGGCTGCCGGCGCGGGACGTGGCGATCACCGATTCCTGGGATCCCGACCCCGAGACGCTGAACCAGGGCGAGACCGCCCGCCGGATCGTGACGCTCGAAGCGCAGGGCATGCTCGCCGAGGGGCTGCCGCCGCGCCCCGTCATGCGCACCCGCGGCATCATCACCTTCGCCGGCCCGGTGAAGCGCGAGTTGATCATCACGCCCTCCGGTCCGGTGGCGCGGGCGACCTACCAGTGGGACATCAAGAAGGGCGTGGCCGAGGTGATCCCGCTCGATGCGATCAAGATCCTCTGGTTCGACACGCTGACGCGCACGATGCGCGAGACTGAGATTCCCGCGCGCCAGATCGGCGGCGGCCTCACCGACCGGGCGGAGGATCTCAAGGCCGCGGGGCCCGCCGCGTGGTCCGCGCTGGCCGCGGCGGCGCTCGCCGCCTTCGGCCTCGGGCTGGCCTTGATCGGCTTCCGCACCGGTCCGGGCTGGCTGCAACTCGACCGCGGGCAGGCCCGTGCCCTCCGGCTTGCGGCGGCCGCGGGCGACGCGTCGGCGTTCCGGACGGTGCTCGGCCGTGCCGCGCAGGCGCAGCCGGATCTTGCCGCGCTCTGGCAGGCGGAGCCGGATCTGGCGCGCGACCTCGCCGCCCTCGACGGCCACGTGTTCGGCCGGGCTGCGTCCGGCGCGGAGCCCGTCGATCTGCCCGGCCTTGCTCGGCGGCTCGGCCGGCGCCGGAGGCGCGGCACTTCGGCAGGGCTCGCGCCCGCTCCCCGGCTGGCTCCCCTCGACGGCCCGGTCGCGCAAGCGTGACCGGGTTAGCGGTGAACAGCTGCGACCGGCCTTGGTTTGGTTCCAGACCGGCCCTGTGAGGGCCGGCGGATCCACCACGAGGCCGGACGTGAGCCCTGCGATTCCCTATCATCCCTCCGTCGAGCAGCCGCGCACCGACGAGGCCGACATCCACGCGCAGATGCTCGCGACCTTCGCGAAGATCCAGGAGACCACGTTCGAGGATTACGGCCGGGCGGTGCGGGGCGTTCACGCCAAGGCGCATGGTCTGCTCACCGGTCGGCTCGAAATCCTCAACGATTTGCCGCCCGAACTGGCGCAGGGCCTGTGCGAGAAGCCCGGCACCTACGAGGCTGTGTTGCGCTTCTCCACCAATCCCGGCGACATCCTCGATGACAGCGTCTCGACGCCGCGCGGCCTCGCGCTGAAGATCGTCGGCGTCGAGGGCGAGCGCCTGGAAGGGGCTGAAGGCACGAGCCAGGATTTCGTGATGGCCAACGCCCCCGCCTTCACGGCGCCGGACGATGCGGCCTTCCTCAAGAGCCTGAAGCTCCTGGCTGCGACCACCGACACGCCGCAGGTGTTCAAGAAGGCGTTCTCGGCGGTCCTGCGCGGCGTCGAAACGGTGCTCGAAGGCTTGGGTACCAAGAGCCCGACCCTGATCGCGATGGGCGGCCATCCGGAGACGCACATCCTCGGCGAGACGTTCTACAGCCAGGTCCCCCTGCGCTGGGGCGCCTACGTCGCCAAGGTCGCTGTGGCACCGGTCTCGCCCGAACTGACGACGCTGACGGGCGCGAGCCTCAACGTCAACGGCCGGCCCAATGGCCTGCGCGAAGCGGTGACCGCGTTCTTCGCCGAGAATGAAGGCGTGTGGGAGCTGCGCGCGCAACTGCGCACCGACGAGGAGACGATGCCGGTCGAGGACGCCTCGAAACCCTGGCCGGAGGAAGCGAGCCCCTACATCGCCGTAGCGCGTCTCACCGTTCCGCGGCAGGACGCGTGGAGCGAGGAGAAGGTGCGCCGGATCGACGACGGGCTCGCCTTCAATCCCTGGCACGCGCTGGCCGCGCACCGGCCGCTCGGCGCGGTCATGCGTGCCCGCCGGGCCGCCTACCCGGCCTCCGCCGGCTTCCGGGCCGCGCATAACGGCTGCCCGATCCACGAGCCGGGCGCGCGAGGGTGAACGACAGCGGCGCGCCCTCCGTCCCGTCTTCCCGCGATCCGCGGCCGGACACGCCTTTCTCGGCATCCCGCCAAGCACCGGCGGAGTGATACGGTTTTCGCGGGGCGCGCGGGAAGGAGGCTGGATGCGAGGGATTCCAGCACTTCTCGCGCTGCCGGCTCTGATTGTCCTGGACGCTCTGCTCGTCGGCGGGATGTTCCTCTACCAACCGGCCGGCGGCGAAGTCTTCACCGTCGTGCTGCTGGCCGGTGCATTGGCCGCCGCCGTCACGCGGCGGCGCTGGCTCCTGTTGGCGACGCAGAACCTCGTGACGGCGTTGGCGGCTGTGCGTCTGGTGCAGTTGACCGATCCCATCGCGCCGGGGGAGAGCATTCCGGTCCTGGTCGCCCTGTTGCTCGGCAACCTCCTGGCGTGGCTGGTGGCAGGCGCCTTCCCACAGCGGCCCGGCTGGATTTGAGGCTCGCTCGGACACGTCCGCCACCGCGCAGCAAAGGAACCGACGTGACCGTGAGACAGCCCGCGGCGGCACCGACGCCTGTCCGCGATCCGCGTCGCCTCGTCGGCATCGCCCTGATGTGCGTCGCACCGGTATTCTTCGCCAGCCTCGATGCCACGGGCAAGGTCTTGGCGGGCGCGGGCGTCGATCCGCTGCTCACCACCTTCATGCGCTACGCGGTGAACGTCGCGCTGGTGACCGCCTTGATCAATCCGGTGACGCGGCCGGGCGTGGCCCACTCGCGGCGCCTGCCGCTCCAGATCCTGCGCTCGCTGCTGCTGTTCGGTTCGACCGCCTGCAACTTCCTGGCGCTACGCTCGCTCCAACTCGCCGAGACGATCTCGATTCAGTTCGCCGCGCCGCTGACCGTCGCGCTGCTCGCAGGGCCCATGCTGGGCGAATGGTCGTCGCGGATGCGGCTCGCGGCGGTGGCAACGGGCTTCGTCGGCGTCCTCGTCATCGTGCGGCCGGACGCGCTGGCGGCCAAACCGGCGATCCTGTTCAGCCTCGGCGCGATGCTCTGCTACGCGGTCTACGTGATCGTGACGCGTAAGCTCGCGGCCCATGATTCGACGGCGACGACGGTGTTCTATACCGGGCTCGGCGGGCTCGCGGTGATGAGCCCGCTCCTGCCGTGGATTTGGACGGCTCCGGCCTCGGGCACGGTCTGGGCGCTGCTGGTCGCGGTCGGGCTGTTCGGCACGATCGGGCACTGGCTGCTGGTGCTGGCCCATGCGCGGGCGCCGGCGAGCCTGCTCGCACCCTTCATCTACACGCAGATCCTGTGGTCGGTGCTGCTCGGCTACCTGCTGTTCGGCGACGTGCCGAGCGCCTGGACGATGCTCGGCGCCGGCATCATCGTCGCCTCGGGGCTCGCCCTCCTCGCGGAGGATGCCCTGGTGCGCAGGCGTGCGCGGCGGAGAGAGCCTCCCCCGCACACGACCGCGCTCACTCAGCGGTGGCGGTGGTGGCGCGGATGGTGGCGGCGGTGATGGTAGGCGCGGTTCGAGCGCATCCGGGTGCGGTAGGCGCGCCGGCCGGGATCGATGCCGAGCACGCCGTTGACGCCGCCCACCGCACCGCCGACGGCGCCGCCCACGATACCGCCGATCGGGCCGGCAACGCGATCGCCCTCGGCCGCACCGCGGCGCATGCCGCCCGGAATGCCCTGGGCCTGAGCCTCACCGGCGATCGGCATCAGGCAAAGCATCAACCCTGCGGCAGCAATGGCGAAACGTCTCATGGCGGCGATTCCTCGTTGGGAATGAACACTTGCCGGTGCTTCACCCCAACGGGTTGCAACCGGATGCCAGCCAACGAAGCGTTGCCCTTACCGGTTCCGGCAAACCGCCCCGCCATCCCCAGGATCCGTGACGAACGGGGGCGTTCCCCTCCGCCTCGCAGACGAGCGGCCGCCGTTTGAGACCCGGCAACGAAGAACGCCGGCCCCTGGCGGGAGCCGGCGTTCTGGAAAGTCTGTCGATGGAGCCGGTCAGGTCTGCTGCGTGCGGCGGGGCCGAACCTGCCAGCGCTCGAACGCCTCGGTCACTTCCTCGTCGCGGCCCGGCTCCTGCGGGTTGCGGATCGCGGCGCCGAGCGCCTTCGAGAGGCTCTCGATCACGTCGTCGATGCGCGCATCCGGCGGCAACCGCTCGCCGGACTCGGCCGCAGGCTTCTGAGCCTCGGCGGTCTCGGCCGCAGGCCGAGCCTCCTCGGGCTTGGCGGCCTCGGTCGGCGCGGGCTCCTCGGAAGCGGCCGGCTCGAGCGCTGACGCCTCGGCGGGCGCAGGCTCCTCCGCCTCAGGGGCTTCGGGCGTCGGCTCGGCAGCGGCCGGGAGAGGCTCTTCGGAGGCCTGAGGCTGCTCCTCCGTCTTGGTCTCGGGCGGCGTTGCCGGCTCCGCCACCGCCGCCGCGAGGAGCGCCTCAGGAACCGGCGCGGGTTTCGGCGGCTCGGGCGAACGCGCCGGAACGTCGCGCGGGGGCGACGCGGGCTTCGACGGGGTAAAGGGCGGACGATTGGAGCCAAAGCGCGGCTCGATCAGGTCGAGCACCGCATCGAGGGCAGCGTTGCTCAGGGGGATGTCGCCCGGATTCGGAACGCCGGTGATCGCGATCGACTGGCCATCATAGGCCTTGTCGGTCGTCACCTCGGCACCGAACCAGACCGGCGGCGTGAAGCCCTGGGCGGCGGACGCATCGGTAAAGACGAGGCTGACGATGTCGAGGCCAGACGGACGCACGTAGCGATCGACCAGCGCCTCGACCGAGCCACCGAGCGAGACCGTGGTGCGCTCGTAGACGGCCCGGCCCTGGCAGACGTCGAGGAGGGCGTCACCGTGAGCGCGCGGCACCTCGGTGCGCTCCTCGGCCATCGCCCCCTCGGCACCGGTCATCAGCACGAGGAAGCAGTTGGTGCCCTGCAGCCGCACGAACGACGTCCGCCCGGCCTGCGGCGCGAAGTAACCTTCGGTGACGCGGGCCCCGCCCCGCTCCTTCCGCAGGAGACGGACCAGAGAGGGCGCCACGAGAAACCGGCGAACGACACTCATTCACTTCCCTCCGCGGGTCAGCACGCACCGGTCCGGGACCGCCCCCGGGACGCTCGGCCCTCGGGGCACCGATCCGAAACAGAGTCGGCGGCCGCCCACCGTATTGGACATGGGCGATTGGTCTTGGGCGGCCCGCGAAGACCGGGGCGTTAACCTGTTCTTCACATGGACCTTCATGGCGAAGTGATGAGCCCGAAACAACCACGCGGCAAGCCTTGAGCCCGAAAAGGCGTGGAATTCATCGGGCGAATCCCATGAATTCTCCCATGCATTCAGCCCTCCGGTTCGAAGCCGAGGGCAACGCCGTTCATGCAGTACCGCAGCCCCGTCGGGGCCGGCCCGTCCTCGAAGACGTGGCCGAGATGGCCCTTGCAGCGGGCGCAATGCACCTCGGTGCGGGTCATCCAGTGGCTACGGTCGACCTTCGTCTCCACCGCATCCTCCAGCGGCGCGAAGAAGCTTGGCCAGCCGCTGCCCGACTCGTACTTGGTGTCGCTCTCGAACAGCGGCGCGCCGCAGCCGGCGCAGACGAACGTGCCGGGGCGCTTCTCGGCGTTGAGGCCGCTGGTACCGGCCCGTTCGGTGCCGTGCTCGCGCAGCACGCGGTACTGCTCCGGCGTCAGCGACGCGCGCCATTCCTCTTCCGTGCGGATCTCGGGATCTGTGCCGATGACGTCGGATCCGGCCATGTCGCGTTCCTCCGGTGCTTTTCTCTTTTAGCAAGATGGTGCCGGGCACCGCTTGTCACGAGTGCGACCCTCCCGCGCAAGAACGGATGATGCGTTACTCGCCTCAGGCCGCGGCGCCCACCGTGTCGGCCATGCGCGCGCCGCGCTGCCCCAGGGGCTTATGCGGGCTCATGGTCGAATCGCGGGCGGTCTGGTGCTCGATCTCGGCGTTGATCTCACCGCCGAGCAGCACGATCGTCGCCGAGATCCAGATCCAAGTCATGAAGCCGATCACGGCGCCGAGCGAGCCGTAGGTCTCGTTGTAGTTGCCGAAGTTGGCGACGTACCAGGAGAACAGGATCGACGCGATGAGCCAGAGCAGACCTGCCACGACGCTGCCGGCGCCGACCCAGCGCCAGCGCGCCCGCTCCCGGCTCGGGCCGTAGCGATAGAGCACGGCCAGCCCGCCGAGCAGGACGAGGAGCAGCATCGGCCAGCGCGCCATGGCGATGAGGCGAGCCCCGTCGCCAAGGCCGAGGAAGTTGAACACCACCGGCAGCACGATGATCGAGATCAGCGCCAGGATGATGAAGAGCAACGCGCCCGCGGTGAAGGTGAGCGAGCGGACGTTGAGCCAGAAGAAGTTGCGCTTCTCCTCCTCCTCGTAGACGACGTTGAGCGCATCGAACATCGCCTTCATCGCGGCGTTGGCGCTCCACAGCGACAGCGTCAGGCTGGTGAAGAAGGTAAAGCCCAGCGCACCGCTCCCCTTGGTGGCGATGCGCTTGACCTGTTCGCCGATGATGTCGATGGCGCTCGCCGGCAGCACGCCGTGCAGGGTGGCGAGGTGGACGTTGATGGTGTTCACGTCGGCGACCAGCCCGTAGCAGGTGACGAGCGCGGCGATCGCCGGGAACAGCGAGAGCAGGGTGTAGAAGGTCACGCCCGCCGCGACCGAGAGCACCCGGTCCTTGTTGAATTCCAGGTAGACCCGCGTGAGGATGTCCCACCAGCCGGGCGACGGGATCTCGCCGGGATGGTCGGCGGCGCGCCCGCGATCGGCCTGCGTCGCCGCCACCCAGCGGGCCGAGCGCCCCTCGTGGGAATGGGCGCCGCCGTTGCGCTCCTTCGCCTCCTCAGTCGGCGGCTCGTCGTCCGCGTCGGGCCGGCGCAGCGGTGCGGCGGCGAGCGCGATCAGCGCCGCGCCCATCATCAGGGTCCAGAGCACGGAGGCCGTGCCATCCGCGGGGGGGCGGGGCGGGGTCTGGGGGGAGGACGGCATGGTTCGCAGGGTCGGGCGCAAGCGCCTGGATGAGACGCCGTTCAACCCCGGATCAGGCTTGGCCGTTCCCTCGAACCGCGGCGCATCCCCCGGAAACGTCGAGACAGGAGACGGCTCCGACGCCCGAGACCTTTAGACGGCCTCGCGCTCCGGCAGCGGCGCCTCGAGCGTGAGGACGAGACCGCGGCTGCGGTAGTCGATCCTGGCCTCGCCGCCGAACTCGGCCGCCAGCACCCGCTCGATCATGCGCGTGCCGAAACCGACCCGCGACGGCTTCTCGACCGGCGGACCGTCGAACTCCTCCCAGCGCATCAGCAGGCGCTTGGAGCCCCCCTCCTCGACCTCCCAATTGAGGATGATGCGGCCCGAATTGTTCGAGAGGCCGCCATACTTCACCGCGTTGGTGGCCAACTCGTGCAGCGCCATCACCACGGCCAGCGTCAGGCGGGAGGTGAGGCGCACCTCCGGCCCGCCGAAGCGAATGCGGTTGCGCGGGGTGACCCGGAACGGCTGAAGGGCACTCTCCACCGCCTCGGCGAGGGTCACCCCGGCGGTGGCTTCCGAGGTGAGGATGTCGTGGGCGGTGGCGAGCGAGTTGAGGCGCGCGTCCAGAGTCCGGCGGGCATCGTCGAGCGAAGCGGCGTTGCGCAGGGTCTGGTGGGCGATGGACTGGACCGTGGCGATCGAGTTCTTCACCCGATGCTTCATCTCGGCGGCGAGCAGGGTGCGCTGCTCGTCGGCCCGCTTGCGGTCGGTCACGTCGAGCGAGATGCCGGCCATGGAGAGCGGTGCCCCGTCGGCCCGGTAGTAGGCCCGCCCGCGCAACTGCACCCAGCGGACCTCGCCGCAGGGGGCCGAGACACGGTGCTCGACGTCGTAGTCGCTCCGGCGGTCGATGGCGGCCTGCATCGCGGCCTGCATTCGCTCGCGATCCTCTGGCACCACCGCCTCGACGAGGTCGTCGTAGCTGAAGGGCTCGCCGAGCGGTCGCCCGAAATTCTGCTTGCACAGATCCGAGGCGACGAGCCGACGCTCGGCGAGGTCGAGGGACCAGGCGCCGAGCCGGCCGGCGGCGAGCATGAATTCAAGGCGGTGCTCGCTACGGGTGAGGTCGTCGTTGCGGCGCTCGACCTCCTGCTCCAGGGCGTCGCGGTCGCTCTGGAGGCGGACCAGCCGATCGCGCTCCAGGGTCACGTCGAACTGCGAGGCGAAGAAGTAGGTGAGTTGCCCCTCGTCGTCGAAGACCGGCGAGATCAGGAGGCGATTCCAGAAGATCTCGCCGCTCTTCTTGTGATTGAGCAATTCGAGTTCGACCGGCACACGCCGCTCGACGGCGTCGCGGATTCGCTTCACGTCGCGCGGATCCGTCTCCGGCCCCTGCAGGAAGCGGCAGTTGCGCCCGAGGATCTCCTCGCGGCGGTAGCCGGTGAGCTTGATGAAGGCGTCGTTGACGAAGATGATCGGGTTGTCGGGCCCGTACGGATCGGTGATGAGCATCGGCATCCGCGTCGCCTTCACGGCGGCGGCGAACGGGTCGGAGCTGTCGGAAACGCGGACCAGTTCGGCTTCAATCCGGTCGTGCTCGGCACTCTTAGTCACGTTCGGACGAAACTCCGAGGGTTCAAGACTGGAAACAACGTGGGCTGCCATCGCGCCCGCGCCACGGGGACGAAGGAGGCCCGGAGCATAAGCAGGCTCATAACACCGGTCACCGCCAGCATCGCATCACAGGCTTGAGAGCGCCAGCGCGCCGCGCTCTCGACCGGACTCGGCAAGCGAATCCGACGGCGCAAGCGGGCGACGGCGTCAGCCGCGGTAGAGGTCGGCGTGGGTCTCGCGCAGAAGGTTCTTCTGCACCTTGCCCATGGTATTGCGCGGCAGCTCGGCTGCGAACAACACGCGCTTGGGCCACTTGTACTTGGCCAGCCGCCCCTCCAGCGCGGCAAGGATCGCAGCCTCGTCGGGCGCGTCCTCGCCCGGCACCACCACCGCCGTGACGCCCTCGCCGAAATCGGGATGTGCCAGGCCGATCACCGCGGATTCGACGACGCCGGGCAGCGCGTCGATCTCGGCCTCGATCTCCTTCGGATAGACGTTGTATCCGCCGGTGATGATGAGGTCCTTGCCGCGGCCGACGATGTGGACGTAGCCGTCGCGGTCGATCTTGCCGAGATCGCCGGTGATGAAGAAGCCGTCCACCTTCAGCTCGGCGGCGGTCTTCTCCGGCATGCGCCAGTAGCCCTGGAACACGTTGGGGCCCTTCACCTCGATCATCCCGACCTCCTCGGGCCCGAGCGGCGCGCCGGTCTCGGGATCGACCACGCGCAGGGTCACCCCCGGCAGCGGGAAGCCGACCGTGCCGGCTCGCCGCGCGCCCTCGTAGGGGTTCGAGGTGTTCATGTTGGTCTCGGTCATGCCGTAGCGCTCGAGGATGGCGTGGCCGGTGCGCTGCGCCCATTCCCGGTGAGTCTCGGCCAGCAGCGGCGCGGAGCCCGAGACGAACAGGCGCATATGGGCCGCCGCCTCGCGGGTGAGGCCGGGCTCCTTGAGCAGTCGCGTGTAGAAGGTCGGCACCCCCATCATCGCGGTGGCCCGCGGCATCAGTTCGAGGATCTTCTTCGCGTCGAGGCGCGGCAGAAACAGCATCGTGCCGCCCGTGGCCAGGACGATGTTGGTGGCCACGAACAGCCCGTGGGTGTGGAACACCGGCAGGGCGTGAATCAGAACGTCGCGCTCGGTGAAGTGCCAATACTGCGCCAGCGTGAGCGCGTTGGAGGCGAGGTTGTCATGGCTCAGCATGGCGCCCTTGGAGCGCCCGGTCGTGCCCGACGTGTAGAGGATCGCAGCCAGATCGTCGGCCCCGCGGGGCACGTCCGCGAAGTCGGGGCCCGCCGCGGCGGCGGCCTGCGCCATGCTGCCCTGCCCGGCGTCGTCGAGGGTTCGAATCTGCGGCACGCCGGCCTGGCTCGCGACCGCCGACAGGTCGGCCTCGCGGGCGGGATCGCAGACGAACAGGGCCGGCTCGGCATCGCCGAGGAAATAGGCGATCTCCGGTCCCGTGTAGGCGGTGTTGAGCGGCAGGAAGACAGCGCCGGCCCGCACCGCGCCGAGATAGAGGAAGATCACCTCGGCGCTCTTCTCGACCTGCACCGCGACCCGGTCGCCGCGCTTCACGCCGAGGGCCTGGAGCGCGCTGGCATAGGCGCCGGAGCGGGCCAAGAGGTCGGCATAGGTATAGCGCGCGCCGTCCGAGGTTTCGATGAAGACCTTGGCACCCGGATCGGCCGGACAATGGGTGCGCACGAGGCCGAACAGGTGATTGACGATCGGTTCGGCCATCGCACGCTTCCTCACCAAATGCCCTGTGATCGATTTTTTGCGAGGGATCCTTGCGGCGGATCCTTGTTCTCCGCATTGGCGCGGGTGCGCGCTTCGTTCAAGCGGGAACGATCGGGAAGACGGCCGGGCGGTCTCGACGTCGCGTCGGCTGCGAGCTCTATTCCGTCGGGATGCGCCCGACCGAGCAGAGGGTGCGCAGCGCTCCGGCGCTATCGGTGTAGCAGCTCGCCGACCAGCCGTTCTGCTGAATGAAGGACTTGCGCCCCTCGCGCAAAGCCGTCTGGTAGGCCCGCGTCAGGATCGGCTGCACGGTCGAGGCCGGTTCGCCGACTACGAGTTCGGCCGCGATCGTCAGCTCGCGGAAGTATTCGGCGGAGGGCGAGGGATCGCCCGAGGAAGCCTGCACGATGGGCTGGGCGCGGCAGGTGAGATCGAGCCGGACCCCGCTTGCGGCCCGGACGTCGATGCTGGGACCGACCCGGCGACCGGCCTTCTTCGCCCCCGTCGCCTGAGCGATCCGGGCAGCGAGCGCGTCGCACTCGTCCGCCTGCGCGGCGGTGGACAGAAGGAACAGAACAGCGAGAAGTGGGCGAAGCATGGCGGTGGTTCGGTCTCGAAGGTCGCAAGCCCCGGCCGGCCGCGCCCGTGCGGGCTTACGGCGAACCGGGCACTCTGCCGACCTTCTTAAGGGATCGACCCGCCGATGGCTTCCGGTTTTCCCGGGGAGTCTCCGCACGGCGCGCATCAGCTTTACTTCCGGGTGGCCCGCCTCTGTGGACACAATCTGAAAACAGCCTTCAGACGCAGTCGCTTGGCCTGTGGATGAGACGTGTGGACGGGTGTGGACGACACCGCGGGGTTGACCCTGGCCGGCCGGCAACCGAAACCTTGCCCCCACCGCGCCGGAAGATGCGCGGGACAAGATCGGAGGAGCGAGCATGCCGACGACGCGCGACCTGGGGGCACGAAAGCCGGCGACTTCGCGAGCCGTTTGGCCGACCCTCTCGCCGATGCTGATCGCGCTGGGCCTCGTCCTCGCCGGACCTGCAGCGGCGCAGGGCGAGGCGCAGCCGCGGGCGGCCCGCACCCGCGCCAAGGTACCGAACCCGCCGGTCCAGCCGATCCAGATCTGGGACGCGCGCATCGAGGGCGGCGACCTGCGCATGAGTGGCAGCGTGGGCAAGAGCGGCGTCACCGTGATCCTCGACGACGACATCTCCGTCCTGTCGGACCGGCGCGGGCGCTTCGAGTTTCGGTTGCCCTACCGGCCCGCGACCTGCGTCGCGATGATCAAAGCCGGCGAGAACGAGCGCGAAGCGGTCGTCGCCAATTGCGCGCCGGAGGGGCCGGCCGGCAAGGCCGGCGAACAGGGCACCGCCGGCCTCCAGGGACCACCGGGTGCCGCGGGCCCCAAGGGCGAACCGGGGGCCAAAGGCGAACAGGGCCTCAAGGGCGAGCAGGGCCTCAAGGGCGAGCAGGGCCTCAAGGGCGAAGCAGGTCTGGCCGGGCCGCCGGGCGCGCCGGGGCCGAAAGGGGATCAGGGCCTGAAAGGTGAGCCGGGGCAGAAGGGTGAAGCGGGCCCGAAGGGCGAGCGCGGCCCCAAGGGCGAGCCGGGACCGAAAGGCGAGACCGCCGCGACGGTGGCGGCGCCGTTCCGTGTCGTGCGGGCGCGCGCTTGTACCGATACGAGCTGCACGCTCTCCTGCGACACGGGCGAGGTGCTGGCCTCGGCCACCTGCCAGACCGGCGGCGCGGCGACCCTGGACGGGGACACGAAGGCGTCCTGTTCGGCCGGCAGCAGCGGCATGGTCGGGATCTGCGCCCGGCCGTAAGCTAGGCCTCTCGCGCTTCAAGCCAGCCAAGCATCCCCTTCGCCGCGGCCCGGCCGCTGGCGAAGGCCGCCTGGAGCAGATAGCCGCCAGTCGGCGCCTCCCAATCGAGCATCTCGCCGGCCAGGAAGGTGCCGGGCCGCGCCCGCAGCATGAAGCCTGCGTCGAGCTCCGAGAAGGCGACGCCGCCCGCCGTCGAGATCGCCCGCGCGATCGGAGCCGGCCCGAGGAGCCGCAGGGGAGCGGCCTTGATCGCCGCCGCCAGCGCCTCGGCCTCCGTCGGCAGGGCGTTGGCATGCGCCTCGCGCAGCAGGCCGATGGCGGCGGGGCTCAGCGCGGCGGCCTTGCGCAGGCGGGTTGAGAGACTCTCGCCGGGGCGGCTTCGGGCCAGACGCGCCTGAAGCGCGCCCGCATCGAGATCCGGGCGCAGATCGAGGGTGAGTTCGGCGACGCCGTCGCGCTCCACCGCCTCGCGGATCGGCCGTGAGAGCGCGTAGATCACTCCGCCCTCGATGCCGTCGGATGTCGCGACCGCCTCGCCGCGGGCGCTCGCGTCGCCGATGCGCGCGGCGAGGCGCTTGAGCGGCTCACCCGCGAAGCGCCCCGAGAAATGCGCCGACCACGCGACGCGGAAGCCGACATTGGCGGGCCTGAGGGGTGCGACCGCGACGCCGTGCCCTTCCAGCAGCGGTACCCAGGCCCCGTCCGATCCGAGCCGCGGCCAGCTCGCCCCGCCGAGCGCGAGCAGCGTCGCCCGCGACCGGACGCGGAGCCGGCCCTCCGGGGTCTCGAAGGTCAGCGCCCCCTGTTCCAGGCCGACGAAGCGGTGCCGGGTGCGGATCGTGACGCCCAGGGCATCGAGGCGAGTGAGCCAAGCGCGCAGCAGCGGCGAGGCCTTGAAGCTTTCCGGAAACACCCGGCCGCTCGACCCGACGAAGGTGGTTTGCCCCAGCGCCTCGCACCATGCCCGCAGCGCATCCGGCGGATAGGCCTCAACCGCCGCCGGCAAGCGCGGATCGACGGGGGCGTAACGCGTCAGGAAGTCCGGCAGCGGTTCGGAATGGGTCAGGTTGAGCCCGCCGCGCCCGGCGATGAGCAGCTTGCGGCCGACGGACGGCATGCGCTCGTAGACGGTGACGAGTTGCCCTGCCCCGGCCAGCACCTCCGCCGCCATGAGCCCCGCCGGCCCGCCGCCGACGATGGCGATTCCATGCTCTCGATCCGCGTCCATGGTCCGCGGCAGGCCCCGGAGACACCGCCCCTGTCAAGCGAGGCCGGGCTGAAAAGCGGGGCATGCGCTTAATGGGTGAGGATCAGGGATGAAAATCGCGCTGCCCTTGATTCGACGCGATCGCGCGTCTAACTGCCCGACATCGGCTGCGGGCCCCTCTGGCGGAACGCGCACCGTCCCCCTCGCGATGCTCCCGGAACTCCGGTGAGATCATTCGTCCGCCGGATCGGCGGCTCGTTCGGGAGGGAGACGGAAGACGCTTCCGCGATGTCGGAGCCGATGCTCTCCCAAAAGTGAAGCATCCGGTCCCGCGCGATGATGATGGAATTTTTCACCCACGAGTGGCTCGGCAAGCCCGTCTGGATGTGGCTCGGCTTCCACGCCCTGGTGGCCAGCCTGCTCGCCTTCGATCTCGGCCTGCTCCACCGCGACAAGGACCACGAGATCGGCGTGAAGGAGAGCCTGCTCCTCACTGCCTTCTACTTCACCCTCGGCCTCGCCTTCGGCGGCTGGATCTGGTGGATGCTCGGGTTCGACCCGGCCCAGGAATACGTGACCGGCCTCGTGATCGAGAAGTCGCTGTCGATGGACAACGTCTTCGTGATCGCAGTGATTCTTACCTCGCTCGGCGTGCCGCGGGCGGCGCAGCACCGGGTTCTGGTCTGGGGCATCCTCGCGGCGGTGCTGCTGCGCGGCCTGATGATCGGGCTCGGCTCGGCCCTGGTGAGCCAAGCGCACTGGGTGCTCTCGGTCTTCGCTGCCTTCCTGATCTATGTCGGCATCAAGATGCTCGTCTCGAAGGAGGAGGGCGAGCAGGACATCCAGAACAGCGCCTCCATGCGCCTGCTCAAGAAGTGGGTGCGGGTCACCGACAAGCCGGAGGGCCAGCACTTCATCGTGCGCAAGCCCGATCCGAAAACGGGCAAGACCGTGCGCTGGCTGACACCGCTCGCCGTGGCGCTGGTGCTCGTCAACATCGCGGACGTGATCTTCGCCGTCGACAGCGTGCCGGCGATCTTCGCCATCACCACCGACCCGTTCATCGTCTACACCTCGAACATCTTCGCGATCCTGGGACTGCGCGCGCTCTACTTCGCGCTCGCCGCGATGGTGGACCGGTTCGCCTACCTGAAGACGGCGCTCGCCCTCATCCTGCTGTTCATCGGCACCAAGATCGTGGTCGCCGACACGCTGGAACTCGTCCATCTGCCGCCGTGGGTCTCGCTCGTCGTCACCCTGGTCTTACTCACCCTCGGCGTCGTCTACAGCCTGTGGCGCACCCGCGGCGCGGCGGAGCCTGAGGCCGAGAAGGCACGCGGGGAGGTCGCGCACCGAACCTGACGCAGGCGCGATCCGTGAAGCGCGCATTCCCGATCCGGCACGCTTCGTTGGAACGGGCTCGGAGGGTTCGTTCACGATCTTGCGCGATGCTGGGGACAGGCCGGGGAACCGGCTGCGTTCCCAGCGTTTTCGGGCGTGACCATGCGGCGTTTCCTGACCGGCGGCATCAAGGCGATCCTGGCCATCGCCGCCCTTTCCACCGCCGCCCATTGGGCGATGCGCGTCCAGCGCGAGCCTGCATCACCGGCTCTGCCGGTGGCGGCGCTCGCCGATCCCGTCACCACCGGCTCCATCTCCGGGCGGAAGGCCGAGCGCCCGGCACCGGAGGCGGCCGTGATGCCGGCGAGCCTCGGCAACGTCGACAAGGATCACCTCGCCAAGCTGATGGCCGGTGCCGCCTTGGAGCGGCCGAAGCTCCAGAAGGCCGTCGCCAAGCGCTGACGGCGGCCCGTCATCAGGCATAGATCAGCCGCCGATCCGAGGATCGGCGGCTTTGTCGTGCCGGGAAGACGAGGTTCAGGCGGCGAGCTGACGCGGCTCGTGGCGGCCTTCCTTCACCTCCTCGACGATCTTGGCGCAGAAGGCATCGAGGTCGCCGGGGTTGCGGCTGGTGATGATACCGCCGTCGGTCACCACCTCCTTGTCCTGCCAGTCGCCGCCCGCATTGATCACGTCGGTCTTGATCGAGGCGAACGAGGTCAGGGTGCGCCCCTTCACCGCGCCGGCTTCGATCAGCAGCCAGGGGCCGTGACAGATCGCGGCCACGACCTTGCCGGAGGTGACGAAGTGCCGGACCACCTCGAGTGCCTTCGGCTCGAGGCGCAGCTTGTCCGGATTGATCTGCCCACCCGGCAGAACCAGCGCATCGTAATCGGCGGGGCTCACGCTTTCGAGGTCGAGATCGACAGGCACGTCCTGGCCCCAATCGGTCTTGTCCCAGCCGCGGATGGTCTGCCGGGACTGGCGGGATTGCGGGCTCGCTACAGTCACCGTAGCGCCGGCTTCCTTCAGCTTGGCCTGCGGCACCGTCAGCTCGCTTTCCTCGAAGCCGTCGGTGGCGACGATGAGGATCTTGGCCTCGCGGATATCGGGCATGCATTCGCTCCGTCGATGTCGGGGATTGCCGGGCCAACCGACCGCTCCCGGCGAGGTTCCGAGATCCGTCACCGCGCCGCATCCCGGCGGATCGCGAGACGACGAGAACCGGAACCGGACTCGAAGGGCATGTGTTGGACCGCCATCCCCGAAGCCAGACAGGAGGCGGTTCATGGCCAATCCCGGCGCCCCGACCCCCGAGCCCATCCCCGGTGGACAGATCCCCGGCGATCTTCCCCCGCCGCCGCAGCCCGACGATCTGCCCGATATCGGCCCGACCGGTCCGCGTACGCCCTACCCGGTCGATGACCCCCAAATCGACGAACCGCGCGGACCCGGCTCCGAGCCGGACTATCTGCCCGGCGGTCCGACCGATCCCGGCATCCGCCTCTGATCCGACACCTCCGCCGCGCCCTGCCTCCGAGCGGGGGGCGGCCGACCGACGCTACATTTTTACCACAATTCGTTGACCCTGAGAGCTGTCCCCGCTCTCTCGACGTATACACGCTTGTGTTGAGACGAAACCGTCTCAACAACCGTCCCGCCGCACGCAGAGGCGGCTGGGGGACACCACATCATGTTGAAGCAATCTCTGGCCGCCGCGCTCGTCGCGGTGAGCCTTGCCGCATGCGGAAGCGTCACGCGCGGCACCACCGAATTGATCGCTTTCACCTCCGAGCCGCCCGGCGCCGCCGTCGCCACCACGACGAACCGGTACTGCCCGACCACGCCCTGCTCGCTCGACGTGCCGCGTTCGGAAGAGTTCGACGTCACCTTCACCAAGCCCGGCTTCCAGCCGCAGACGGTGCCGGTGCGCACCAAGCTGGCCGGCGCGGGGGCCGCAGGGTTCGCCGGCAACGTCCTGGCCGGCGGCGTCATCGGCATGGGCGTCGATGCCTATACCGGTGCGGCCATGGACCACACGCCCAACCCCGTCGCCGTCACCCTTGTGCCGGATGCCCTGCCGAGCGCCCAGCGCACGCGCCGCCGCGGCAGGCCGGGCGTCTGACCCAAGCAGGGCAACCGCCGCTCCGCTGAAGCGTGACGCTTCCGCGGAGCATGCCTTCAGTGCCCGCCGTGAGAGGTGCGAACGTCCCGCGGCGCGGCCAGAATCTCGCTGAGGCTGGAGGCGACGTGGCGTGCCTCCTCGTCGGTCAGGCGGAGCTGGAACGGCGGCAACGCACCGGCCTGGAGGGCCACCACCGCCTGACCCTGCTCATCGGTGCCGACCTCGATGGCCGAGGAGGTCACGTCGAGCATGGCGACCTCCTCGTCGCCGTTCTCGTCGGGCAAATCGACCTCGCCGTCGTCATCGATCGCGGTGAGGAGCTGGCCGACGGCGCGCACGAGCGCGCGCGCGGCGCGTGCATCCATGACCACCGCCGTCGATTGGTCGTCCTTCTGGAACGAGAGCTGGATGTTCGCGCCTTCGAGGGAAACCGAGATGCCCGCCATGAACCGCCTGACTGCACTGCCTTGAAGCGGTGCGTAACCGCCTGGATTGGCGACCATATATGCACCCGCCCCGTGCTTTGTCACAGGGTGGCGGAGGCAGTACTCCAGGCTCGATTGGCCTGCCGCGCTTCCATCCCGCGCGCGCAGCTCCAAGGCGGCGGCGTTCCGTCCCGCCTTGTTAAGGCCGCATCGTCGGCCTACATGTAGTGGTGACGGGCGCGGCGGAGCGAATGGCTTCGGTCCATTTGCAACCCGCTTGTCATCCCGCAAAATCGGCGGACGCTGCCAGGTGCTCGCTTCGAGCAGATGCTTGCGCTTGGCGTGTGAAGAACGAAGGAACTATTCGTGGATACTGGGACTGTTAAGTGGTTCAACGAGACCAAGGGCTACGGCTTCATTCAGCCGGATGACGGCGGCAAGGACGTGTTCGTCCATATCTCCGCTGTCGAGCGTGCTGGCCTGCGCAACCTCGTCGAGGGCCAGAAGGTGTCCTATGAGGTCCTGACCGACAAGCGCAGCGGCAAGGACGCGGCCGGCAACCTGCAGGCTGTCTAAGTCGTCTCGGGACCGGCCTTAGCCGGCCCGACCGCGCATTCCTGACTAACGAAGCGGCACCCACCGGACAGAGGCTCTCGGAACGCATTTCCGGGGATGTCTCACGGCGGGCGCCGCGGACGCCAAAATCACCAGACCAAAACAACCAGAAACGACGCCGGCCACGCCGAGAGGGCGCGGGATCCGGTGCGAGAAGAAGAAAAACAATGAATTTCGAGTTCCGGCGCCACGACGGCGCCATTTCGCCCGTGACCAACGCGGCGACATTCCGGGTGGGCAGCTTGGTCGATACGCAGGCACGCAGCCCGCAGGCCGACCTCAGCCACCTCATCGACGCTTCCTACGAGTATCACTCTCCGCGCGAACTGCGCTGGCACCTTGCCGACCGCCTTGGGGTTACCCCGGCCGTCGTCCGGTTGCAGGAAGCCGCCTGACCGACCCGGCCTCGCACCCATTCGGAGCGAGGCCAATCGGCCGCCCTCATGAGGCGGGCGGCCTTGTACCGAATTTGATCGATTCCATCGGAATGGCGGGCTGGCCCTGGGCTGAAGCGCCGCTCAGGTTGAGCGATACGCGCCCCGGTTGGATCGAGCGGAAACCGCCTCAGATCAGACCCAACCCCACCAATTCCCGCCGCAAGCTCTCGGGCATCTCGGCGACTTCCCCGGCACTGGCCCGGTCAAGGTCGCCGGGCGCGTCGCGCGCTTCGAGATAGCGCCAGCCCTGAAACGGGCGGCAGGGGCGCGGCGAGACCGGCGTCACCGCCGGATCGAGCACGAGGCGGCAGCGGTCGATCCCGTCGCTTCCCGTCACCGGCTCGATGGCGCGAATCGCCTGACGGCAGGTCAGCGTTCCCTTCATCACCCAATAGATCGAACCGCCGCCGGCGATGGCGGCTGCGCGCTTGGGGAACATGCGGGTGACGTGGACCGTCTCCGGCTCGTGGCCGAGGCGGACAGCCTCCGCCCGATAATGTGCGATCCGCGCCTCCAGCTCCTCGATGGAGGAGGGACCGACGCACAGCTTCAGAAGATGCAGGGCCATGACCGGGCCCGTATAAGCCATCCGCCGGAAAAAGGGCCGCCGGTTTTCAAGGCAACCGATGCGGCATGAAGAGCCGCATCACCGGGCCCCGGGGCCGCTCCCTCACGCGAAGAGCGCGATCTTTTCCTCGATGCTCAAGGTATCGAGATCGGGGAAGGCCGCTGCGAGATCGTCGGCCGCCACCGGCTCGACCGCCGCCACAACCAGGGGTTCGGCCAGCGGCATGACCGCTTCGGGTTCTGCCGGGATGGTGAGTCCGGCCTCTTCCACCGCGTCGAACGCGTCGATGTCCGACACGACCTCGAATGCGGCCTCGTCCTCTGCCCCGAACGCCTCCTCCCCTTCCGGCTCGGCCGGAGCCGGAACGAGGATGGCCGAAGCGGTCTCCAGTGAAGCGATCTCCGGTTCGGCTGCGGCGTCGATCTCCGGCATTTCCAGGGCGAAGAGATCCACCGGGATTTCATCGGCCGGAACGGCGAGGGGCGTCGCCATCTCGGTCGTGATCGGCTCCGCCGGCTCCTCGTCATGCGCCGGTTCCGGTGTCTCGGGGCTGACCGGCAGGAAGGCGAGGTCGTTGTCGAGCGCCACGGTCGGCAACGGCCGCAGGACCGACATCACCGGCGCGGGCGTCGGCACTTCCATATCGAGGAAACGGTCGACGTCGTTCTGATCGAGGGCGGCGGCCGGTGCGGGCGCGTCCTCACCGAGCGGAGGCACCGCGTCCTCGGGACTGCCCCAGATCCCGATCATCGAAGCGATGCGATTCTCGAGGTAGCGCAGAGTGTGCACCACCCGGCTCGTGCGCTGGGCGGTGAGATCCTGGAACGAGCAGGCCGTGTAGATCTGGGTGGCGTGCCGATCGAGGGCGTCGCACAGCTCGGAATCGATTCCGGTCTCGCGCAGGGTCCAGGCGGCCTCCTGCACCTCCTCGGCGGCGCTGAGGATATCGGAGGTCGCCCGCTCGGTGGCGCGCACGATGGCGTCGAGGGCTTCCGAGGCGACCGTGAGACGGCTCTCGCCTTGCTCGGCGGTCGAGAGGGCGGCCACCTCCGCGCGGGTGCGGGCGATGGCGTCGGCCATTTCCATCAGGTCGCCGCGAAAGCGCCCGACATCGTCCGGCCGGTCCGTCGTGACGACGTTCTCGATGCGCCGGATCGCGTCCAGCAGCACCTCGGTATCGGCATTGCGGTTGCGGCGGGCGTACTCGCTGAGAAACCACCGGCCGCGCTCGGTCTCCCGGACGGCGTCCTCGATGGCATCGTATTGCGACGCATCCAGAGGCGTCAGGGAACGGGAACTCGACATCACACCCCGCAAAGACTCGACACCCTGCAAAGACTCGGGCCCCACCGCGAGGAGTGCCGCGACGATTGACGGTCGGCGTGAGATTGACAGGCGTGCTTTAACAGCGGCTTACGCTTTCCCTCGCTTCGCCCCGCCGCGCGACGTTTTTGACCGATCGAAAGGGGCGGCCCGTTTCGCCGCGATCCCGTGACACGCACAGTCCCGACCGGTGAGCCCGATCCCGTCCGGCTCGGTCTCCTCTACGCCGTGGTCTTCGTGGAGATCGGCATCGCCATGCCGTTCATGCCCGTCTGGCTTGGCGCGCTCGGCCTCGATGCCGGGCTGATCGGCCTGCTGCTCGCCCTGCCGATCGCCACCAAGGTCGTCGCGACGCGGCCGCTGATGGGGCTGATCGATCGCGGCGTGCGCCCGCGCACCCTGCTCGTCGCCGGCAGTCTCACCCTGGCCGTGAGCTACACCCTGATGCCGGCCGCCGCCGCCATCGCCGCCGCCCTGCTCGTCCCGCTGATCGTCGTGAACGCCGTAGCGCAGGCCCCGCTGGTGCCGAGCATCGACTACCTGACGCTCGCCGCCGCCCGCCGCACGACGCGGATCGACTATGCCCGCATCCGTCTGTGCGGCTCGGTCGCCTTCCTTGCTGCGAACCTCGCGGGCGGCGCGCTTCTCGGTCTGCTGGGCGACCGGGTGGCGGTGCCCCTGCTGCTCACCGGTCTCGCGCTCGCCGCGACCCTCGTCGCAGCCTTGGGCCAGGAGGTCGCACGGCCCGTTGAGCCGCCTTCGAAGAGGGGGCCCGCCCCGCCCCTGCCGCGGGTGCTGTGGCTCTCTATCGCCGCGGCGGCGCTGATTCAGGCGAGCCATGCGGCGATCTACGCCTTCGGCAGCCTCGATTGGGCCCGCCACGGCGTCTCGCCGCCCTGGATCGGGGCGCTCTGGGCCGTCGGCGTCGCAGCCGAGATCGCGCTGTTCGCCCTCATCGGCCGCCTTCCCGCGCGCTGGCGCAGCCCGTTCCGCCTGCTCAGCCTTGGGGCGGTCGCAGCTCTGCTGCGGGCTCTGGGACTGAGCCTCGCGGACGGCGACCTCGCCCTGCTCCTGCCGCTTCAGATGCTGCACGGCCTCACCTTCGGCGCGACCCATCTCGGGGTCATGGCGGCGGTCTCCGGCTTCGCGCCGGACGGCGCCCGCGGCCGGGCGCAGGGGACGGTCGGCGCCTCGACCGCCCTCGTCTCGGCGCTGGCGACGCTGGCCTGCGGCGCGATCTACCGCTCGCTCGGCGGGCCTTCGACCTTCCTGATGATGGCGCCGCTGGCGCTCGCCGGCCTCGTCCTCGTCCTGCGGGCGCAACGCATCCATGATTCCCGCCGATTTGGCGGCGGCTCCCCCCATAAGGTATAGCCAGCCCCCAATATCGGGATCCCAAAGGGATCATCCCTTTGGCGGGGCTTCGGGGCAGAGCCCCGAGAAGCGGCCTCGAGCCGCCGGAGCATCGAGCCTGAAGGTTCGGATTCGACGCTTCTTGGTAAGGAATTCGTTTCAAAGTCTCTGGAGCGGAAGCGGGAGCGGCGCGTGCGGATCGCAGACGGCTCGGGCATTTCGGACGCCGCGGGCGCAGACCTCGATGCAGGCGGTGGCCGCGTGATCCTGCGCGGGCGCTGGACGGCCGACCAGGGTCCGGCGGTGGAGAGCGCCTCGGCGCGCATCGCCGCGCAGGGCCGGACCCAGCCCGTGCTGGTGGATCTCAGCGGCTTGGCGCGCCTCGACACTCTCGGCGCCTGGGTCTTGGAGCGGACCCGCGCCGAGATCGAGGCGGCGGGTGGGCGGCTGGCCTATGCCGGAGCGCGGCCCGAGCACCGCATCCTGCTCGGCGAGATGGGTCTGCGCGAGCCCGAGCCGGCGCCACAGGATACCCGCAACCCGGCCCTGCGCTTCCTCGACGCCACCGGTCAGCGCGTCGCACGCGGCGGCAACGAGGTCCTGTCCGGCATCGCCTTCCTCGGCGAAGTGGTCGCCGCCGGCGGCCGGGTCGCGCGCCGCCCGCGGACCTTCCGCATGGCCGCGCTGGTCAACCAGCTCGAACAGGTGGCGCTCCACGGCGTGCCGATCATCGTGCTGATCTCGTTCCTCGTCGGCGGCATCGTCGCGCAGCAGGGCATCTTTCAGCTCCAGCGCTTCGGGGCGCAGAGCTTCGTCGTGAACCTGATCGGCCTGCTGATCCTGCGCGAACTCGGGGTGCTCCTCACCTCGATCATGGTGGCGGGCCGCTCCGGCTCGGCCTTCACCGCCGAGATCGGCTCGATGCGAATGCGCGAGGAGGTCGATGCCCTGCGCGTGATGGGTCTCGACCCGATCGAAATCCTGATCCTGCCGCGCATTCTCGCACTTGTGATCGGACTGCCGATCCTGGCCTTCCTCGGCTCGCTGGCGGCCCTCGCCGGCGGCGGCCTCACCGCCGCGATCTATGGCGGCATGACCACCGATGCCTTCCTGGCGCGGCTCCAGGCGGCGGTGTCATTCCACCATTTCGCGGTCGGCTTGATCAAGGCGCCGTTCATGGCGCTGACGATCGGGATCATCGCGACGATCGAGGGATTCGCGGTCGAGGGCTCGGCGGAGTCGCTCGGGCGCCACGTCACCGCCTCAGTCGTCAAGTCAATCTTTATGGTGATCGTGCTGGATGGCCTGTTCGCGGTCTTCTTCGCTGCGATCAATTTCTAACTTCGTGCGGACAGCCGACGGTCGGACAGCGCCCTTGCCCACCACTCAACTTTCCTTGAACGGGCAAGACCCCGCCCAAGACGACGCGATTATTCGCGTGCGCGATCTCGTGGTCGGCTTCGGCCAGCGCACGGTGATGAAGGGGCTCGACCTCGACATCCGCCGCGGTGAGATCTTGGGGTTCGTCGGTCCCTCGGGCCAGGGCAAGTCGGTGCTGACGCGCACCATCCTCGGCCTCGTGCCGAAGCGCTCCGGCACGATCGAGATCTTCGGCGAGAACGTGGACGGGCTCACGGTAACCCGGCGCCGCCAGCTGGAGCAGCGCTGGGGCGTGCTGTTCCAGCAGGGCGCACTGTTCTCGGGCCTCACCGTCAAGCAGAACATCCAGATGCCGATGCGCGAGCATCTCAAGCTGTCCGAGCGCCTGCTCGACGAGTTCGCCCGTCTCAAGATCGAGATGGTCGGCCTCAAGCCGGATGCCGCCGACAAGTACCCCTCGGAACTCTCGGGCGGCATGATCAAGCGCGCGGCGCTCGCCCGCTCGCTGGCGCTGGACCCCGAGATCCTGTTCCTCGACGAGCCGACCTCGGGCCTCGACCCGATCGGCGCGGGCGAATTCGACGACCTCGTCTCGACCCTGAAGAAGACGCTGGGGCTCACCGTCTTCATGGTGACGCACGACCTCGACAGCCTCTACACCGCCTGCGACCGCATCGCGGCGCTCGGCGACGGCCGGATCATCGCGGCAGGAACGATCGAGGAGATGCTGGCGAGCGACCACCCCTGGCTGCGCTCGTACTTCCACGGCAAGCGCGCCCGCGCCATCGCCACGCCCAATCAGGCCGCACAGCCCGGTTACGCCCATGCGTGAGCGGCGGATGATACTCTCCGGTGCGGTTGCGCACCGCTCCACCCCCTCGGATCGGGATTAGAGCTGAGCCGATGGAGACTCGCGCAAACTACGTCCTGATCGGCGCCTTCACCATCGGCGTCGTCCTGGCCGCCTTCGGCTTCGTGTTCTGGCTCCAGGGCGGATCGCGGGGACAGGCGACCCAGGCGCTCCGTATTGTGTTCTCCGGCTCGGTCGGCGGACTCGCCAAGGGCTCGACCGTCTCGTTCAACGGCATCAAGGTCGGCGAGGCGCTCGACGTGCGCCTGCTGCCGCAGGACCCGCGCCGGGTCGTCGCGGTGGTGCAGGTCGATCCCTCGACCCCCTTACGCGCCGACACCCGCGCGCGGCTGGATTCCGCGATGCTGACCGGCGTCTCGCAGATCGCGCTCTCCGGCGGCAGCGCCGACGCGCCCGCCCTCACGCCGGGCTCGGGCGACAAGATGCCGACGATCTTCGCCGATTCGAGCGACATCCAGGACATGATGGCAGCCGCCAAGCAGATCGCGCAGCGGGCCGACGACGTGCTCCAGCGCCTCGATAAGGTGGTGGCCGGCAACGAGGGCGCAATCAACCGCACGCTCGCCAACGTCGAGTCCTTCTCGAAGACGCTGGCCGAGGCCGGCCCCTCCATCACCGGCCTCGTCAAGGCGGTGGACGGGCAGCGCCTCAACCGGGTGATCGAGAACGCCGACACCTTCTCGACCGCGCTGGCGAATTCGAGCGGGGACATCCAGGCCGGGCTTCACGACGCCCGCAGCTTGGCGGCCAAGCTCAACGCCTCCGCCGACAAGATCGACGGCGTGCTCAAGGGGGCGGAGGGCTTCCTCGGCTCGGCCTCGGGCCAGCAGGGCGCGGGCACCTTCGCGGAGATCCGCGAGGCGGCGATCTCCGTGCGCGACGCAGGCCGGGCCTTCCGCGCGCTGTCGGAGAACCTCGACAAGCGCACCGCCAACATCTCGACGAGCTTCAACCGCTTGTCGGGCACGAGCCGGCGCGAGGTCGAGGCGCTGTCGACCGACGGCCAGCGCACCCTCAACACCCTCAGCCGGGCCGCCCGCAGCCTGGAGCGCGACCCGTCTCAGGTGATCTTCGGCGGCAAGCCGTCGTTGCCGGAATACAACGGTGGCCGCTGAGCTTTTCGGTTTCCGGATGATGTGTCGGCACGCACCGCCCAGCTTGAGCGTTGGCGTATGCTCCCGCGTGCTAGAGGGGGTGTCAGTATCCCCGACAGCGAACGGACGGTGCCCGAGCGTATGACGCGTCTTCCTTTTTCGCCTTCCCTTTCCGGCCGCTTCCTGCGGGCGGGCGCCCTTCTCACCCCGCTGGCGCTCCTCGGCGGCTGCGGCGGCGGCACACCGCTCACCTTCGATCTCGCCGCCCTGCCGGGTCAGGCGCGGGCAGGTGGCGCTGCGCGCTCGATCGTCGTGTCCGAGCCCGTCGGCCTGCAGCCGATGGAGGCCGACCGCATCATCGTGCGCGAGCCCGGCGGGTCCCTGTCCTTCCTCGGCGGCGGCCAGTGGGCCGACCGCCTGCCGCGCCTGATCCAGACGCGGGTGATCCAGAGCCTGGAGAATACCGGCCGCCTGCGCTCGGTCTCGCGGCCCGGCGACAAGGTGCCGTCGGACTACCAGCTCGTCAGCGAGATCCGCGAATTCGACGTCAATTCCGGTACCGGCGAAGCGGTGGTCGATCTCTCAGCCAAGCTGATCGCCGAGGGAACCGGACGGGTCGTCAACGCCCGCGTCTTCACCGCCCGCGTACCGGTGCAGAAGGTCGATCCGCAGAGCGCCGCCGCCGGCCTCGACACGGCTTTGGGTCAAGTTCTCGCCGACCTCGTGCGGTGGGTGAACACGGCGCGATAGAGCATCATCTCGAAAGCTGGTCCCCGGCTTTCGGAAAAAGACGATGCAAAATCAGAAGGCTGGAACATCGTTCTGGATCCGATATCCAGGACGATACTCTAGCGCCGCGGCCACCCTTTAACCCGAACGACCGGGCCCGACCGCTTCCGGCGCTCACGCTTCCAGCGCGGCGAGTGCGGAGCCCCGCAGCGACAGCGGCACGGCGATCAGTTCGCCGTGGCGCGGCTCCGGGCGGTTGTAGACTGCCGGCCGGCCCTGAAGATCACAGACCACGCCGCCCGCCTCGCGGACGATGAGGTCCGCGCCGGCCAGATCCCAATCCCGTGCGTCCCGTGAGACGAGGCCGAGGTCGATCCGGCCCTCGGCCACCCGCGCGAGCCGCAGGGCCAGCGAGGGCACCCGATCGACCACCGTGACCGAGGGGCGCGGCCCGAGCCGCGCCGCGCCGTCGAGCAGGCGATCCTGGAACGGCTTCGGGCCGGTGATGCGCGCGTCCTCCAGCGTGGCCTGCGGCGCGACGCGGATGGGCGCGCCGTTGAGGGTCGCGCCCTCGCCCGCCACGGCCTCGTAGAACTGATCGGTCGCGGGCGCGAAGACGCCGCCGAGCACCGGTTCGCCCCGGGCCAGCAGAGCTACCGCGATCGACCAGTCCGGATGCCCGGACAGGAAGGCACGGGTGCCGTCGATCGGATCGACGATCCAGACGAAGTCGTGGCCGAGCCGCACCGGATCGTCGCTGGTCTCCTCCGAGAGCCAGGCCGCCCGCGGCTCGACCTGCGACAGGCGGATCTTGAGGAAGGTGTCCACGGCGACGTCCGCCTCGGTGACCGGCGAGCCCCCGGCCTTCGACCAGACCCGCGCGCTGGTCTGCTCGCCCTTGCGGAAGAAGGGCAGCGCGAGCGCGGCAGCCTCCCGGATCGCGTCGTGCAGGACGGGCCGCAGCGCCGCGAGAGAGGATGTCGTCTGGGTCATGGATCCGGTCGGAGCCGCTTCTGCGAGGCCGGCCTCCTGCCGTTCGAACGGCGCCGACGCCGCTCCGTTCTAGAGCATCGGCGGAAAAAGTGGCCATCGGATTTCGGAACGCAGTGATGCAGGGCCGGCCGCAGCGGCGGCAACCCGCACCGCAGCCGGCCCCTGCCCCATCCGCACGGTTACCGACATTTGCACCAATCCCGGCAAGGGTCCGTTGAGCATCCGGCAGACTTCGGCTCGATCCACGAACGCTTAACGCTCACTCTTAAGGCGCCTTGGGGGAGACGACCGGCACTGTGCTTGTCAGATCAGCGCGTCCGACAGAGACCGCGACACGGGATAGGGCGTCGAACCGATGATGACTTTCGAGATCATGAATCAGAACTGTCGGCCCGGCGGCGAGGACGAGGTGAGTGCGCCTTCCATCACGGTTCAAGCGACGCCGCTGCCGGTTCTCGGGGGAACCCATGGCCTCTCGCCCGTCGGTGTGGCGCTGGCTTTTGCCGACGATGCGGCCGATGCCTGCGGCGAGGACCGCTTCTCCCTGCTTCTCGTCGACGGCGAGGGCGAGGTGACGATGCGGCTCGGGCCGTTCCCGGAGGAGGATGTCGTGGCGGTGTGGCGCGACATCTCGAACACGGGGGGGCTCGCCCGGATGCTGCTGCGCGAGGACGGCTCCATCGTCCCGGTCTCGCAGCAGCTCGGCCCGGTCGTGCTCGGCAAGGGCCGCCAGCGCCGCCGTCACGCCGCCCTCAGCGGACGCCGCCCCCGCTTCCTGGTGCGGCGCAAGCCCGCCCGCCTCCCGGCCCGACCCTGCATCCATCGGGGCGAGAGCGAGATCATTTCGCGGGGGTAAGACGATTTCCCGCCTAAGCCGTTGTCGGGCGAACGGTCGGCCGGAGCGCCGGATCAGCGCAGCCCCTGCCACAGCGCGTCGGCGGCCAGCCCCGCGAACAGGATGAGACCCGCATCGCGGTTCGAGCGGAACAGCGCCAGGGCCCGAGAACCATCGCGCTCGGAGAGTTGCATCACCTGCCGGGCGAGATGGGCGGCGAACAGCCCGAGCCCGAGCCAGCCCAGGAGGCCGGCCCCGGCGCCGACCAGCGCCGGCACGAACAGGGCGACGGTGCCGGTGTAACAGAGCCCCACCGCGAGCCGCAGGCGCG
This sequence comes from Methylorubrum extorquens, assembly GCF_024169925.1. Taxonomy (NCBI): domain Bacteria; kingdom Pseudomonadati; phylum Pseudomonadota; class Alphaproteobacteria; order Hyphomicrobiales; family Methylobacteriaceae; genus Methylorubrum; species Methylorubrum extorquens. The sequence goes on along the minus strand of NZ_JALJXF010000001.1, from coordinate 166,984 downwards.
CGCCGAACAGGCGGGCCGAGGAATGGATGCCGACGATCTCGTCATCCTCGATATCCTGCACCGCGTAGATCGTGTCGTAGCCGACGATCCAGCCGATCGTGCCCGCATAGAGCCACAGGGCCGGCGGATCGAGGCGGCCGAACACGGCGACCCAGCCCATCAGCGCCCCCCAGCCGAAGGCGAGGCCGAGCACCGCCTGCGGCATCGGCATCACCCGCTTCATGAACGGGTAGATCGCCACCGGCGCCAGGGAGAGCATGCCGACGAGAATCGCGGTCGCGTTGAATTGCAGCAGTACCGCGAGGCCGACCAGCGCCTGCGCCACAAGGAAGGCGGCGGCCTGTTTCGTCGTGACCTGCCCCGAGGGCAGCGGGCGCGAGCGGGTGCGCTCGACCTGCGCGTCGAGCTTACGGTCGGCGATGTCGTTGTAGGTCGAGCCGGCGCCGCGCATCGCCACCGCGCCGATCAGGAACAGCACGAGATGACCGGGATTCGGGCCGGGATTCCCGGCGGCGGTCGCGGCGAGCGCCGCCGACCACCAGCACGGCAGCAGCAGCAGCCACCAGCCGATCGGCCGCTCGATCCGGGCGAGCCGCAGATAGGGCCGCGCTCCGGCCGGCGCCAGCCGGTCGGCCCAATGGCCGGCGACCGCGTCGGCGACGCGGCCGGAGCCGGGCTCGGATGGAGAGGCCAACGGTAACGGGGCGCGGAAGACTTACAGCGCGCCCTGGGGCATGCGGAAGGCGCCCGACAGGCCGGGACCGCCGAGCAGGCCGCCGCCACCGCCGTTCTGCGCCTGGGTCTTGGCCTGGGCTTCCATCTTCGAGGCCTGGGCCGCGATGCCGCAGACCTTGGTGCGGATCGCCGCGACCTTGTTGTGATCGGCCTTGAAGCCTTCGGAGAACGAATCCGGGATCGAGCACCACTCCTTGTTGGCGGTGATCCACTTGATGCCGGTGGCGCCGTTGGCCTGAAGCTGGCCGAACAGGGAGCACGCCTCCTGCGGCGTCATCTTCTTCTTCGAGTTCGAGGCGGAGTTGGCCTTGGCCACGAGGTTCTTGCGCTCGATCAGTGTCTTCTGGATCGAGCCGCAATCGGTGCCGGCCTGCTGCGGCACGGACTGGGCCGGCGCGGCCGGGGCCATCGGCGCGGGAACGCTCATCGGCGCGGCAGCCGAAGGCGCGGGCTCGGCCGGCGTATCCATCGACGGCAGCGGCATCCCGCCCATGCCCCCCATGCCCTGGGCCAGAGCCGGCCCGGCCAGAAGGACAAGGCCGACAAGAGCGGCGGCGGCGGTCTTCGTCGGTGCAACAATCCTGGCAGACATTCGGCCCGGTCCTTCTCCCCGCATGCCGCGACGGGTGTACCCCCGATCCCGCAGCGCCCATCCGGCCCGAATCCCTGGCGGCTCGCGCCGCGGGCCCGGCAGAGGGGCTTGAAGTGTTTCGATGCGGATGTCTTCTGCGCACGGGATTGTGGCGCCAATGGTGCGTTCCGCCGCCCAAGGGCCGCGGAGGTGGGAAACGCCCTGAAACATTTGAGGCGTGTTCTTTTTGCATCAGCGATTGACAGGCCGGGGCCGCCACGCGACGAGACCGGCTTGCCCGCGAGAGACCATGGCTGCTTACGACTTCACCGCCCCACGCCTCTTCGTCGAAGCGGATCTGGCGGAGGGGCGCGTCCTGCCACTGGAGCGGGCGCAAGCGAACTACCTGCTCACGGTGCTGCGCCGGGCGGAGGGCGAGCCCGTCCTGTTGTTCAACGGGCGCGACGGCGAGTGGCGCGCCGAGATCGTGCCGCAGGGCCGCAAGAGCGCGGACCTGCGCGTGGTGGCCCGAACCCGGCCGCAGCCGGCGCCGGCCGACCTTCACTACCTGTTCGCGCCGCTGAAGACGGGGCGCATCGACTACATGGCGCAGAAGGCGGTCGAGATGGGCGCGGGGCGCCTCCAGCCGGTCTTCACCCGCTTCACGCAGGGCGAGCGGATCAAGATGGACCGCCTGCAGGCCAACGCGATCGAGGCGGCCGAGCAATGCGGCATCCTTTCCGTGCCGGAGATCGGCGAGCCGGCCCGGCTGCCCGCCTGCCTCGACGCGCTTGAGCCTGAGCGCCTGCTGGTGTTCTGCGACGAGGACGCGCCCGTCACCGACCCGGTAACGGCCCTGCGCGGCGCGGCCGATCCGGCGCGCCCACCGCCGCTCGCCGTGCTGGTCGGCCCCGAGGGCGGGTTCCACGCCGAAGAACGCGCGCTGATCGCCGCCCGCCCCAACACGGTCGCGCTGTCGCTCGGCCCGCGCATCCTGAGGGCGGATACGGCCGCCGTGGCCGTGCTGGCGCTGGTGCAGGCGGTGCTGGGGGATGCGCGTTGAGATCATGGTGACGGGCGGCTGAACTCCCGGTTAGGCGGCAACCACGGACGTTTTGGAACGCCGCCGAAGGAGCAGCCAAGCACCCCAAGGTGCGACGTAAGCGACCAAGATCACTCCGAACATGACAGTCGGACGCGCTCCCCCTATGACGAGAGCGAGCGACATCGCCACAAGAGCGATCCCTAGCCCGCAAAGGCGAAGCAACATCTCCGCGAGCCAAAGCAGCTTCCCGGACAATGTCGGCTTGGGATTATGCAGGCCAACGCTTGAGAAACCCGCGATGAGGCCGAGCGATACGAAGAGACCATAAGCAAGTGGTGACGTCCCGCGCCACTGGCTCCACTCAGCCAGTAACCACTCAACCCATGATGCCGGCCGAACCTTTACCCCCCAAGTGGCTTCCCCATCTTCAATGTCCCAGAGATTGTCCCGCTCGCTGAAAGGCGGGACGTGCGATCCCTTTTGTCCGAAAGTCATCGGGTCAGGTTCAATGATCTCGCCCGAGCTGTGATCGTAGCCGTGGCAGCGAAGCGGTGCATCGCACACGAGTGAGAGTAGCCACGTTTTCGGCCCCCGCGCGATGAGCCGGCTCTCGGCATCAAGAATGATGATGCGCACAGGATCGGCGACGACGATGCCGTCTCCGGCGATGATGCGCATCTCGCCCCTCTGACCGTCCGGCAGAAGGATCGGCTGCGCTTCGGTGAAGTAGGGGCGATGCGCCGAAGCAGGACCGGTTGCGGCGAGCCAAGACAGGAGCGGCAGGATCAGAGCAAGAGTGACGGATCGGAGACGGGAGCGGGGCACGGGCATCTCGGGGCGATCACGCCCTGGTTGTGTGCCGCGTTGTGATCGCCCGATCTCGGTATTGCAATTCTCCCCGCTTCGCTTCCTCGACAATCGACACCGGAATGATACGGGCACCACGTCCGGCCTTGCGGCCGCCGGAGCCTGACGCGCCATGCCCCTCCCCCGCATCCTCCTCCTGTCCCTCGGCGGGACGATCACCATGACCCGGAGCCCTGAGGGCGGGATCGTGCCGACGCTGACGGCTGCCGATCTCGCAGACTCGGTGCCGGGGCTCGCGGCGGTCGCATCCATCGAGACGCTCTCGCCCCTGCGCCGGCCGAGCGCGGGGCTCACCCTCGACGACTTGATCGGCGTGGCGCGCACACTCAACCAGCGCTTGGCGGGCGACCTCGACGGCGCGGTGGTGATCCAGGGCACCGACACGATCGAGGAGACGGCCTTCGTCCTCGACAGCTTGGTCGTTGGCGACAAGCCCGTCGTCGTCACAGGGGCGATGCGCGGGCCGGAAAGTGCGGGGGCCGACGGGCCCGGCAACCTGCTGGCCGCGACCCTCGTCGCGGGAAGCGCGACGGCGCGGAGCATGGGCGTGCTCGCCGTCCTCAACGACGAGATCCACGCCGCCCGGCTCGTGCAGAAGGCCCACACCGCCCTGCCTTCGGCGTTCCGCTCACCGCTCGCCGGCCCAGTCGGGCTCGTGATCGAGGGCGAGGCCCGGATTTTCGTATCGCCGCGCCGGGGCCCCATCGTCGACGGCCCCCTCGCACCGGAGCCGGCCCCGGTGGCGCTCCTGACGATGGGGATCGGCGACGACGGACGGCTGCTCGCCGCCCTGCCCGATCTCGGCTTCGCGGGCGTCGTGATCGAGGGGATGGGCGCGGGCCACGTGCCGGAGGCGCTGGCGGAGATCGTCTCGGCCCTCGTCCCGCGGATTCCGGTGGTGCTCGCCTCCCGCACCGAGACCGGTCCTGTGTTCTCGCGCACATACGGGTATCCCGGCGGCGAGATCGATCTGCTGGCCCGCGGCGCGCGCTCGGCCGGCATCCTGTCGGGCGTGAAGGCGCGGCTGATGCTCCAACTTCTCCTTCGGGCGGGGGTCGATCGAGTAGCCTACGCCCCCTACTTCGCGGATCCGTGATCGGCGGGGCGAACGCCGTGAAGAGAAGCTTGTGTCATGTCTGCCATGCGGTCGGCGGGCGCGTTGTTCACCCTTGCAGCGTCCTCTAAGGACACGACATCCGGTGAGGCCGCTGCCGGCTCCTCCGGTGGCGGATCCTCGGCGCGCCGCTGACCCCTTCGACCGACGTTACCTTCGAGGCAGCGCATGGCGCGCGACACGTCCGACACCACCCCGCTCACGACGCGGGACGAACTGATCGCGTGGTTCGCCGCAGGCGAGAAACCGCGCGCGCGCTTCGCCATCGGCACCGAGCACGAGAAGATCCCGTTCTACACGGCCGACCACGCACCCGTTCCCTACGAGGGCGAGCGCGGCATCCGGGCACTTCTGGAGAACCTCGGCCGCGAGACCGGCTGGGAGCCGATCCTGGATGGCGGCAACATCATCGGTCTGGCGGGGCCTGAGGGCGGCGGCGCGATCTCGATCGAGCCCGGCGGCCAGTTCGAACTCTCAGGCGCGCCGCTGCCCGACATCCACGCGACGGCGACCGAACTCGACGAGCATCTCGCCGCCACGAAGCGCGCGGCGGAGCCGCTCGGCATCGGCTTCCTCGACCTCGGCATGAGTCCGAAATGGACCCGCGAGGCGACGCCGCAGATGCCGAAGAGCCGCTACCGCATCATGCGCAACTACATGCCGAAGGTGGGCAAGCTCGGCCTCGACATGATGCTGCGCACCGCGACCGTCCAGGTGAACGTCGATTTCAGTTCAGAGGCCGACATGGTGCGCAAGATGCGCGTCAGCCTCGCGCTCCAGCCCATCGCCACGGCGCTCTTTGCCAACTCGCCTTTCACCGATGGGCGGCCCAACGGCTTCCTGTCGCGCCGCTCGGAGATCTGGCGCGACACCGACCCCGACCGCACCGGCATGCTGGCCTTCGCCTTCGACGAGGGGTTCGGCTACGAGGCTTACGCCGATTGGCTGCTCGACGTGCCGATGTATTTCGTCAAGCGCGGCGAGACCTATCACGATGTCGCCGGGGCCTCCTTCCGCGACCTGATGGCCGGGCGCCTTGCGCAGTTACCAGGCGAGCGGGCGACCGTCTCGGACTGGGCGAACCACGCCTCCACCGTATTCCCGGAAGTACGGCTCAAGCGTTTCCTCGAGATGCGCGGCGCCGATGTCGGCGGGCCGGCGATGATCGCCGCGCAGTCGGCCTTCTGGGTCGGGCTCCTCTACGACGAGACCGCGCTTTCCGCCGCCTGGGATCTGGTGCGCGGCTGGTCCGCCGGGGAGCGGGAATCGATGCGCGCCGCCGTGCCGCGGCTCGGGCTCCATGCCAGCATCGGCGGGCGCTGCCTCGGCACGGTCGCGGCGGAGGCACTCGCCATCGCCCGCACCGGGCTGCAGGCGCGGGCGCGCCGCGACGGCAACGGCCGCGACGAGGCGGTCTACCTTCAACCGCTGGAGGCAATCGTCGCCGCCGGCCGCAGCCATGCACAGGAGCGGCTCGCCGATTACGAGGGCCCCTGGGAGAAGTCGGTCGATCCGGCCTTCACCGCCTGCACGTTCTGACGATCGGAGCAGCGTCGCGGATTTTGGCCCGCAGCAAGCTTGGCGCTCGGAACGCGTTCGGCGCCGCGTTGTTCCTCTGCGTGTTCCTTATCGCTTAAGGAGTTCGCATCCATGTCCCGCATCACGACCCTGACGCTGGCCGGCATCACCGCAGCGAGCCTGACCGTGACGGCCGTCCCGCCCGCCCAGGCCGCGCCCCTGCCGGCGATGAGCGCCGCGCAGGTCGGCGGCGGCAGCACCGTCGAGACCGTCGGCTGGCGCCGCGGATATTACGGAGGCCATTACGGCCCCCGCTACGGCTACGGCTACGGTTATCGCCGCCGCAATGTCGGCGGTGCGCTGTTCGCGGGCGCGGCGCTCGGCCTGATCGGCGGCGCGATCGCCGCCAGCGCGGCCCCGCGCTACTACGGCTATCCGGCCTATGGCGGTTACTACGGTTACGGTCGACCCGTGGGCTATTACGGCGGCTACGGCTACCCGGCCTATGGCGGCTACGGCCCCTACGGCTGGTAACCCTCTCCTCCACCCGCGAAGACATTGCCCTGCCGTCTGGGTTCAGCCGGCAGGGCGTTTTCGTGTTATGCGCCGCTCCCATGTCCGAGATCTCGCAGGACGGCACGGTCGAACTCGACCTCAGCGGCCTCAAATGCCCCCTCCCCGCGCTCCGCACGCGCAAGGCCCTGCGGGCGCTGGCACCCGGCGCGCGCCTGACGGTGACCGCGACCGATCCGCTGGCCGGGATCGACATCCCGAACGTCGTCCGCGAGGAAGGGGCCGCGCTGGAAGCGCTGGAGCGCCACGGCCCGGTCGCGCGCTTCCTGATCCGCCGCGGCGCCGACCGCTCGAATGCGCAAGCCTGACCCCGACAATCCGACCTGAAGCCTCGAACCGGAGACGCCATGCCCCCCGAGATCCGCGGCACCCGCACCGTCCACGATGGCTGGGCGAGCTTCCTCGTCGCCGAGGTGACGACCCCCGAGGGCGCCGCGGTGACCCGTGAGATCGAGGATCACGGCGAGGCGGTCTGCGTGCTGCCCTACGATCCCGAGCGCAAGGTGGCCCTGCTGATCCGCCAGTTCCGCGCGGCGCCCTTCTTCACCGCGGGCGTGACCGACCTGCTCGAAGTACCCGCAGGCCTGCTCGACGAGGCCGACCCGGCGGAGGGCGTGCGCCGGGAGGCTTTCGAGGAGACCGGCCTGCGGTTGGCGCATCTGGAGCCCGTCTCTACGGTGTGGAGCCTGCCGGGGATCTCCACCGAGCGGATGCACCTGTACCTCGCCCCCTACGCGGAGAGCGACCGGGAAGGGCCCGGCGGCGGACTGGCCGAGGAGCACGAGGCGATCACCGTGGTCGAGATGCCGCTCGCCACCCTCGCCGCCATGAGCGAGGCCGGCGAGATCGCCGATATGAAGACGCTGGTGCTCCTGCTCTCGCTTCGCCTGCGCCGCCCCGAATTGTTCGCCTGACGCGGCGCTTGCGGGCCGGCCGGCAGCGCTTATCATCCTGTCACGCGGAACGGATTCTCTCGAAACAACAGCCGCCGCCGCGGGGAGATGCGCTCATGTCGTTCTTCATCGGGATCGCCGGTCCTTGGCTCGTGGTCTCCGCCCTGCTGCTCATGTGGCACCGTCGGGAGGTGGAACGCCCGGCGCGGAGCGTGGACGCCGAGCCGGGCGGATACCCGCCGCGCGCCTGAGGCTTATCGGGGCGCCCGCCGCCTGCCGCTCCCATCCTCTCCCGAATCCGCATGGCGCTCCGGCCCGGCCGAACCAACGGCCACGCCACGGGTTGTCGAGGCTCTGCGCCCTGTCGCAGCCCGACGGCACCGGTCTGACCGGACGCCCGCGGCGGACACGGCGCGTTCCGTTCGAACCCGACGCGCCGCGCTTGGCGGGCCGTCGATGCTGGAGCCGCTTATGGACATTGCCCTCGACAAGATCACCGAGATCATCCTGCGGCTGCGGGCGGTCGAGGTGAAGGAAGGCGCGACTGATCCGGATTCGGGCTCCAACCCGACCGATGACGGCTCGATCGACATGCTGGTCGGCGGCACAGACGACGCCACCGAGCAGGAGATCCGCAGCATGATCGCCGGGCTCAACGAGGACGAGCGCGCCGATCTCGGGGCCCTGCTCTATATCGGCCGCGGCGACTACGAGGCGGTGGAATGGAAGACGGCGGTCAACTTCGCCAAGGAGCGTGAGGCGGCGGGCGACACGGTGATCCGCGAGTTGCTGGGCACGCCGGATGCGGCCCCGCTCCTCGAAGAAGGCCTCGACGCTTTGGGCATTCCGATGGAGACGCCCGAGGCGTAAGGCGTCCCAGCCGGCGTGAGGTCGCGCAGACGGCCGTGGCAAACCGGACGGGGCACGGCTCTGCGTGCCTCAACCGAAACCCGCATGGTGCAAAATGACATCGGCCCGGAACGAGCGTTCCGGGCCGATGCCGCATCAGGGGTTGGATTTTACGGTTGGCAGGCCAGGGCCTTCGCGCCGACGGCGACGAAACCCGCTGCTGTTCGCAACTCGTCGTCGATCCGCGGCGTCCGGGCCACTTGGCGGGCCTCGCGTGCCAGACGATCGTTGCAGGAGCAGGCGGGCAGCCCCTGACCCACCGGCGGTGAGCAGGCATCGTGGTGCATGCAGGCCCGGTCGAGGGCATCGATCGGGGGGAGGCCGGCACCGCGGCTACCCGGGCCGCAATAGTTGCCGTGAAAGACCAATGCGCCCTGGGGCAGTCCATTGCCGAGGTCCGGCGTGGCTGGCGCCTCGACGGAGGGCGCCTCGACGTCCGGTGCGACTGGCGATTGAGCCGAGACGGCGAGCGGTACGAGGCCGGAGAGGATGACAGAGAGACCGGCAACCAGGGGAAGACGCCGGGCGGCGGGGTAGGCAAGTGTAGGCACGGTTGGAAGACTCCGTTCGAAACGCTCCCCTCACAGCGCTTCGCCGGCCGGGATTTGACCCGCGCCGGGAAGGCTGAGCCGTTCAAACGATTTGTCCGCAGACGTGGTTCACTCGCTCACGCAAGAAACAAGCCATCCCCGCGGCTTTAGAACCTATAGTTCAAGCCGCCGCGCACGACGCCGAAGCCGGATTCCGAACGGCCGGTGCCGTAATAGGCGGGCACCGTCGCATCGTAGACGGTCGTGCCGCTGCCCTGCTTGCCGAGATCGACGTAGAGTCCCTCGACTTTCACCGAAATACGCTCCGTGAGCGCGTATTCGATGCCCGCACCGGCCGCGTAGCCGAGCCGCGTCGTGTCCGGCAGGGTGTAGGGATAGGCGGAGGCATAGGACGACCGGCTCCCACCGCCATAGGCGAAGCCGCCGGTGCCGTAGACGAGCCAGCGGTCGAAGGCGTAGCCGAGCCGGCCGCGCACGGTGCCGAACCAATCCAGGCTCGGGGCGACGCTGTAATAGGGCGTGGAGCCGATGGTGCCGTCGCCGCGGCGGCCGAACCCGGAGCCCTGGAAATCGGCCTCGGCGCCGAGCACCCAGCCCGAACCCGGCGTGAGCTGATAGTTGTAGCCGATCTGGCCGCCGCCGACGAAGCCGCCGCGACCGCCGCTCTCCGTCACGGTGCCGTAGGTCGCATCCGTGTAGCTCGACGAACCGCCGCGAAATCCGTAGCCGGCATTCGCGCCGACATAGAAGCCGGTCCAGGTGAAGACTGGCAGGGCCGGGGGCAGCGGGGGCGCAGCACGCCCCGGCAGGTCTGCGGCGGACGCGCCCCCAGCGAAAAGAAGGCTGACAAGAAGGCTTGAAAGAGCCGGATGCATCGGGTGTCGGGTCATCGTCGTCTCGTGTTGTGGGCGTGGGGAAGGTGTCAGAGCGCGAGCAGCAGCAGGCCGACGACCGCGACGGCCAGGATCAGGCAGAGCGCGAAATCGATGACGGTCTCACCGCCGCAGGGCTCGGGCTGTGGTCGGATGCGGCGGATACGCGCCCGGACGCGGTGCTGACCGGGCGGCCGAAGCCGGCTCGCGGCGAGGCCCGCCGTCGGGAATGCTGTCTGAAGGGCGGGGCTCATCGGGTTGCCTCCCGGACAAGGGCGACCCGCCCCGCGTCCTTGCGCGGCGCAGCCGCACCGGCAACCAGAGCTTCGAGGCGCTCGAATGCGGGGCTCCGGTCGGCAGCGAGCGGCCGCAACTCCGGCAATGCGAGCACGGCGGACAGGATCGCCGCCAGGACAGCACCGCGGATCAGCGGCCGAACCGACGCATCGATCCCCATACGCGGCCGAGCGGTGAGCAGGAGCGGTGCCTCGCCGAGCACGGCGATGGGTCTCAGTTCGATCATGGTGCTGCCTCACCCGAGCCGCGGCTTGACGTGGGAAATTTGACCACGAAAAGTTACGTGTGCAAAAATCCCACGTCAATCGGAAATCTGCAAAGTTGGTGCTGGAGCGCACATTGTGGGATTGTATCCCACACCACTGCCACTAAGCTCAGTTCATGTCTGAGACGACCGAACCCGCTCCATCTCCGGACGGCGCCGCGCTGCACGGGCCGGTGGCCCGCCTGTTGCGACCGCTCGTGCGCCTGATGGTGCAGCGGGGCATCACCTTTCCCGCCCTGACGAACCTGTTGCGCGAACTCTACGTGAACGTCGCCGAGTACGACTTCGCCCTGCCCGGCAAGGAGCAGACCGACAGCCGGGTCAGCCTGCTGACGGGCATCCACCGCAAGGAAGTGCGCCGCCTGCGCGGGGCGGGCGCGCCCGTGAGCCAAGTGCCGGCAACGGTCTCACGCACGAGCCGGATCATCGCCCGCTGGGTCGCCGCACCCGAATTCACCGATGGCCAGGGCCGGCCGCTGCCGCTGCCGCGTTCGACCGACGACGCGGCCCCCTCCTTCGAGAGCCTCGTGGCCGGCGTGACCAAGGACGTGCGGCCCCGCGCCGTGCTCGACGAATGGCTCGACCGGGGCCTCGCCATTCTCGATTCGGAAGGCCGGGTGCAGCTTCTGGAGGCGGCCTACCTGCCCAAAGGGGGGACCGAGCCCCAGCTCTACTATCTCGGTCGCAACCTGCACGACCACATTGCGGCGGCGGCCGAGAACGTCGCGGCGCCCTCCCCTCGCTTCTTCGAGCGCGCCGTGCATTACGACGGCCTCTCCGACGCGCTCGCCGCGCGGCTTGAGGAGCGGGCGCGGGAGATCGCGATGGGGGCGTTGAAGCAGGCCAACGCCGAAGCGCACACGGCTTGCGCGGACGATGAAGGCGGGCGCCACCGCTGGAACTTCGGCATCTACATCTACCGGGAGGAGGTCCCCGCCCGTGATCCCGGCGTGCAGACGGCATCGGAAGATGCGGAGGGCCGCGCGCCTTGAGCTGCCTGACTCCGACCCGCCGCGGGCTGCTGGCGCTGCTGGCCGGCACCATTCTCTGGCGGCCGCACCCGGCTTGGCCGCAAACGGCGGGCGACCCCGCCCAGGACCGCGGCATCGGCGGCACCGGTGCGCGCCCCTCGGAGGAGGAGACGCCCGGCGGCGATCGCGGGATCGGCGGCACCGGTGTGATCGGCACGATCCGCCGGTTCGGCTCGATCGTCGTCAACGACCTGCGCATCACCTATCCGCCGGACGTGCAGGTTCGCATCGACGGCGCGCCCGCCCGTGTCGCCGACCTCAAGGTCGGCCATGTCGTGCGCGTGGTGGCACGCGGGCCGGGGGGCGCGCTTTCGACCCGTGCCATTATGGTGTCGAGCGAAGTCGTCGGCCCCGTCGAGGCCGTGGCTCGAGGCCGCCTGACAGTGCTCGGACAGAGCATCTCGACTGCAAGCCTGAAGACGGCCCGGACGCGATTCGCGGTGGGCGAGCGCGTGGCGGTGAGCGGCCTGCGCCGGGCCGACGGCACCATCGTCGCGAGCCTGATCGAGCCGCGCGCGGACGGGAACGCCCGCGTCGCCGGGCCGGTCCGGCGGGATCGCGACGGCACCCCGCGCATCGGCGGCCTGCGCCTCGCGGGCCTGGAGCCGGGACTGACCGGGCGGCGCGCCCTGGTGGAGGGCGAGGCCGGCCCGGCGGGGCTGACGATCGCCTCGGCCCGCGACGTCAGCCGGCCATTCCCGGCGGGGCTCGCCCGTGCCTCGATCGAGGCCTACGTCGCGCAGGGCGACGGCGGGTTGCGTCTCGGCTCGGGCTTTACCGTCTCGGGCGGGGTCTCCCCCTCGGCGCTGCCGGGATCCGGGCGCCCCGCGGTGATCGAGACCGGCATCGGCCGGGATGGGCGGATGACGGTCGAATCGGTGCGCGGTGATGCGTCGGCACGGGGCCAAGGCCCCGGCGGGCAAGGTGCAGGTGGCCAGGGCTCCGGCGGCCCGGGTCCCGGTGGCCGCGGGCCCGGTGCGGGGCCCGGCGGTGGAGGCTTCGGCGGCCAAGGGCCCGGCGCGCCCGCACGGTCGGGGCCCGGCGGCGAGGCGCCGTTCTCCCGCCCCGGCGGCGGGGCCGGCGGCTTCGAATCCGGCCGAAGCGGGGCCCCCGGAGGAACCGCGATGCCCGGCGGCTACCCGATCGACACACGCCCGGGCACGGGTGGCGGCTCCTTCGGTGCCCCTTCGGGCGGGTTCGGCCGGCCCGGCGACGGTGGACCGGGCGGCTTCGGCGGCGGGGGCGGCCCCGGAGGCTTCGGAGGCGGTCCCGGCGGCTTCGGAGGCGGGGGCGGACCGGGCGGCTTCGGAGGTGGCGGGCGTCGCTGACGCCCGTCAGCGGCTGCGCAGGATCAGCCGGTCGCCACGCACCTCGTAGGAGGGCAGCCGGTCAAGGAAGCTCTGGCCGAGCAGGTTGGTGGTCAGCACGCCGGGCCGGCTCACCATCGCGTTGACGTTGCGCTCGGTGATCGGCCCCACCGTGATCGAGTCGAGCCGGATCGGCGCCGTGAGCGCCGTGCCGTTGGCGGTGGAGACGCGCTGGGTGAAAGCGCTCTCCGGCGGGCGAATGCCGAGACGCTCGGCGGTTTCGGCGGTGAGCACGACGCTGCTCGCCCCGGTATCGAAAACGAAGCGCTGCTCGCTGCCGCCGTTCACCGCCGCCAGCACGGCGAAATCGCCGTCGGAGCGGCGGGTGATCGTCACCTCGCCGCCGGGCCCGACCACAGCGGTGCCGGGGCGTAGCGCCCCGACGAGCCCCGCGCCGACCCGCTGCGCGTCGTCGCGATAGGTGTAGCCAACGACGATCACCGCGCCGATGACGAGCCAGATCAGGATCGAACCCAGGGTCTTGCCCGGCATGACGAGCGCCTGCCGCCAGCGGCCAGCGGCGAGGAGCAGCAGCAGGGCGGTCATCGAGACGACGCCGGCGAGCTGATCGGAATCGAGCCCCATCACCGGGCCGCCGTCATGGTTGGCGATCAGGACGACGAGACCAATCCCGAGAATGGCAAGGCCGGCCCACATCATGGCGCGCCCGCCTCCCGGCCGGGATAGGCCCGGCGCAGCCGCTCGGGCAGCGCGGCCATGACGGCCCGCCGCTGCGCCTCGGAGAGCGAGCCCCACAGCCCGATCTCGTTGCGCGTACGCCCGCAGCCCTCGCACAGGCCGGTCACGGCATCGAGCACGCAGAGCTTGGTGCAGGGTGAGGAGGGTTTGTTCGGGGGAGTCGCCAGCATCGCCCGTGCAGATGGGACGGAGCGGGGCCGTGAATCAAGGTCTCACCGGAAACCTTACGACGCGCGGGGGTCGTCGGACGGGCTGCGCTTCAACCAGTGGATCGGGTGGACGAAGATGCGTGTTCTCACATCCCCCTCCCAATGCGTCCGCAACCCTTGCGCCTCCACGGCCTCCACGATCTCGGCGGCGATGCCGGCCATGGTCTCGTCGCGGTCGTCGAACGCGCCGAAGGCGAGGTAGAGCCCCCGGTCGCCGACGACCGCCTCGACATCCTGCCCGTGGTAGAACACGAACCCGCGCGAGTCGCGTCCCCGCTCCCGGCGCTGGTGATACACCTCGCCCGCATCCGAGATCCCGTCCGAACGGGTATAACCGGCATCGTGCAGCGCGATGATCCCGCTGGCGTCGAGGGCGTCGAAGGCGATGGCGAGGCGGTCGAAATCCGTCTCCAGCGGCCACGTCGCCTCGTCGGCCCGCTTGCGCGCGAAGGCTCGAGCCACCTCCGCCTCGACCCAGCGGCGGTCGTCGGGTGCGACCGCGTCGGGGCCCAGGTACCCGTCCAGGATCGTCTCGAGCGTCGAGGCTTCGGTCTCGAAACCGCCGCGGGCCAGGATCTCGATCTGCTCGGCGGTGTCGGCGCGGTCGAGCGTTTCCGTGGACGCATCGGAGGATGTGCGGCTCTGCGCCGTCGCTGACCGGCCCTGGAAAAGCCGGCGGAGGATTCTCAGCATCACGCCCCTCCCGCCTACGCCGTCGCCGCCACCAGGGCCAGCAGCACCGCGATCTCGCCGACCTGCTGGCAGGCGCCGACCACGTCGCCGGTCTGGCCGCCGATCTTCCGCTCGGCCAGCGCGCTGAGACCGAAGGCCGCAAGCGGGGCCAGGATCAGAGCGAGGCCGAGACCCAGCGGCGGCAGGCCGAGGGCGGCGGCGATCCCGGCGAGGATCAGGCAGATCACCCCCGCAATGCCCAGCGTCGTCCGGGTCGGCCGGCCGACGGCGGCGCCCGCGCCGCCGGGACGGGCGGGGTCGAGGATCGCGAGCGGAACCAGCGCCACCGTCCGCGACAGGGCGGCGGCGAACAGGAGCGACACGGCGGCGAGCCCGCCGGAGCGGTCGAGCAGGGTCGCGAGCATCGCCGCCCGCAGCGCCAGCCCGAGGAACAGCGCAGTGCCGCCATAGGCGCCGATGCGGCTGTCGCGCATGATCTCCAGGCTGCGCTCGCGGCTCTGCCCGCCGCCGAACCCGTCGGCGACGTCGGCCAGGCCGTCCTCGTGCATGGCACCGGTGATGAGGGCCAGCGCCACGAGGGCGAGGGCCGCTGCGACGAACGGCCCGAGCCGGATCTCCCAGGCCAGAACCAGCACCAGCGCGGCGGGCGCGGCGATCAGCAGACCCGCGAGCGGCAGCATCCGCGGCACGGTGCGAAAATCGGGTGCGGCGTAGGGCGCCGGCTCGTCGGGCAGCGGCGGAACCGGCAGGCGGGTGAAGAAGCGAAGGCAGGCGGCAAGATCGTAGACCAGTTCCGCCCCCGGAAAGGGCGGCCCGAGATCGCGGCCACTGCGCTCGATCATTCCGCTACCCTTTCCTCCGGCCGCCTGTACCGCGGGCCCGTCCGCTTCTATAGCGCCGGGAGCCTCCTGCCTGCTACGCGGCGGCGCTGGCTATCCGGTGGCAATTCCCGCACCGATCGGGCGACCTCCTCCGTTTTTCCCGCATCCGACGCGCACGAGCCCTGCCGATGACCGCCAGCCCGACCTCCGACGCCTCGCCCTTCGCCGACATCCGCCGCCTGCTCACGGAGATGCCCGGCCCCGACGGGGACGCGGTCGCCGCGATCCGCGCGCGGGATGCCAGCCTCACCAAGCCGCCGGGCGCGCTCGGGCGCCTCGAAGGGCTCGTGGAATGGCTCGGCGCGTGGCAGGGCAAGGCCAAGCCCACCCTCGACCGGCCGATGGTCTGCGTGTTCGCCGGCAGCCACGGCGTGGTGGAGCGCGGCGTCTCGGCCTTCCCGGCCGCGGTCAACCGGCAGATGCTGGACAACTTCGCCGCCGGGGGTGCCGCAATCAACCAGCTCTGCGCCGCCTACGGCCTCGGCTTCCGGGTGTTCGACCTCGCCGTGGATCTGCCGACCGGCGACATCTGCTCCGGCCCAGCGCTCGACGAGAAAGGGTGCGTCGCCACCATGGCCTTCGGCATGGAAGCGGTGGCGGCGGGCACGGACTGCCTCGCGGTCGGCGAGATGGGCATCGGCAACACCACGGTCGCGGCAGCGATCTACGCCGCGCTCTACGGCGGCGAGGCCGAGCACTGGGTCGGACGCGGCACCGGGCTCGACGCAGCCGGCCTCGCCCGCAAGGCGCAGGCCGTGCGGCTGGCGCTCGACACCCACAAGGATCACCTCGGCGACCCACTGACGATCCTGGCGCGCCTCGGCGGCCGGGAAATCGCGGCGATGGCCGGGGCCATCCTCGCCGCGCGGTTGCAGCGGGTGCCGGTGGTGCTCGACGGCTATGTCGCAACCGCTGCGGCGGCCATTCTGCACGCCGCCGACCCTCACGCCCTCGACCACTGCATCGCCGGCCATCGTTCGGCGGAAGGCGCGCATGGCGAGGTGCTGGACCGGCTCGGACTGAAGCCCGTCCTATCGCTCGACATGCGCCTCGGCGAGGCCTCCGGCGCGGCTCTGGCGCTCGGCCTGCTGAAGGGTGCGCTCGCCTGCCACCGCGACATGGCGACGTTCGAGCAGGCGGGCGTCTCGGGCAAGAGCACCGATTAAGACGCGCCGGCTGACGCCTTCGCCCGTCAGGCCGCCCGCGCACGCCGGGCGGACGCCGCCTCGGCCGGGGCCTTCTCCGCACCGAGTGTCATCGCAGGCAGGGTGTCCATGCCGCGGCTCGCGGGGAAGGTGACGATCACCTCGGTGCCCTCGCGCGGCTTCGACTTGAGCTGGAACCCGCCGCCGTGGAGGTCGATCAGACCCTTCACGATCGGCAGGCCGAGGCCGGAGCCCTGCTCGGCGGTCTTGATCGCCAGCGAGCCGCGCCCGAACGAGGACATCACCGTGCCGAGTTCGTCCTCGGGGATGCCAGGTCCGGAATCCTTGACGCTGAGATATTGCCCGCCCGACGAAGTCCAGCCGACCTTGATCGTGATCTCGCCGCCCGGCGGGGTGAACTTCACCGCGTTCGAGAGCAGGTTGAGCACGATCTGGCGCAGCGCCCGCTCGTCGGCCCAGAGGCGCGGCAGGGAACCGTCGATCAGGCTGGCGAAGGTCTGACCCTTGCTGCGAGCGCGCAGGGTCATCATGTGGCGGCACTCCTCGACCGTATGGGCGAGTTGCACCGCCTCCTCGGTGAGGTCGTAGCGCCCGGCCTCGATGCGCGAGAGGTCGAGGATTTCGTTGATCAGATTGAGCAGGTGCATCCCGCTGTCGTGGATGTCGGTGGCGTATTCCCGGTAGGCCGGGGCGGCGTGGGCGCCGAACACCTCGTTCTTCATCACCTCCGAGAAGCCGAGGATGGCGTTGAGCGGCGTGCGCAGCTCGTGGCTCATGGTGGCGAGGAAGCGGGACTTGGCGAGGTTCGCCTCCTCCGCCCGCCGCCGGGCCTCGTCGGAATTGGCCTTGGCCTGTTCGAGTTCGGCGAAGATTGCGTCTTTCTCCGCCCGCGATTGCAGGGTGCCGACGGCGGAGGCGTAGAGTCGGCGTGCCAAGCCGGCGAAGAAGAGCTGGCTCGCCACCGTCATCGCGACGAGGAGCATCGTGTCCATGTCGCTGGAGAAGATCAGCAGCGAGAGCGCCGCCAGCATCAACGGCACGAGGCCGGCCAGGGCGGCGACCGGCACGGTCGCGGCGAGCATCGTCGTCACCGCCGCGACGATGACGAGGCCGAACAGCGCGAAGGTGCGCGCCTCGGGAACGCCCACGAGCAGCAGCATCGCCCAGGCGGCGCTCTGGGCGAACTCGGCGACGATGAAGGTGCGCCCCCAACGCTTCAGCGACCGGCTTTCCGGCGCCTGCCGCAGGAAGCGGCGGCTCAGCAGCAGCATCAGGGTGGTGGCCGCGATCGCCCCGGTCGCCCAGATCGCCGCGGTCACGGCCGGCACCCAGATCGAGGAGGCACCCGCAACCATGAGCGCCAGGATCAGGAGCGGGATGCCCGCACCGACCCGGTACTGGGCGTAGAGCCGCAGAAGTTCGGTGTCGAAGGCCCGCTCCAGGCCGCTCGTGGAAGTCAGCCGCTCCCGGGCCGAGCGCATCTCGCGCGCGATGCCGCGGCGCTTGGCCACCTCCTGTGAGGAGGGCCCGCGCCCGCGCTGAACCATCTCCGCTGTGAGGTCGGCCATAACAGTCGAGATCGCCAATCGGGATCGGAACGCCGGGCGCCCGGTCGTGGTCTGGCGGCGCACGGGGCGGGGTGGAGAGCTCGCAGGGTGCCGTGCGAACCGTTAAGAAGCGGCTTCGACGATCCGGCGAATTGCGCCGATACAGGTGCGGAAACGTCTCATCCGTGTTGGGGTGCGCTCCCGCACATCAGGGATGGGCGTACAGGATCAAAATCGGAACGATTCCAAGTGACCATTTCAAGTCACGACACCACGTGACGGTCTCGAAGCGCATCTCCCGGCCGGACGGCGGCCCTGAATTCATGCGTTTCGTGCGACAGCTTCCTCTCGGAGTGCGCCCATGCTGACCCTCAACCTGAACGGCGCGCCGCGGGAGGTCGATGCCGACCCCGACATGCCCCTGCTCTGGGTGATCCGCGACCGCCTCGACATGACCGGGACCAAGTACGGCTGCGGCATCGCGCAGTGCGGCGCCTGCACGGTGCACATGGACGGCCAGCCGGTGCGCGCCTGCCAGACCCGTATCGGCGATGTCGGCGAGGCCAAGATCACCACGATCGAGGGCGTCGAGGGCAAGGTGGCCGATGCGGTGAAGGCGGCGTGGCGCGGCCTCGACGTCGTGCAGTGCGGCTACTGCCAATCCGGCCAGATCATGTCGGCCATCGGCCTGCTCACGGAGAACCCGAAGCCCAGCGACGCGGATATCGACGGCGCCATGGACGGCAATGTCTGCCGCTGCGGCACCTACCAGCGCATCCGCGCCGCCATCCACGACGCCGCCCGCTCGCTCGCCTGAGCCGCCCGCCCCGCAGCCTTTCACGATTTGGAGCCCGGCATGCTCAAGCTCGACCTGACTGATACGCCCGTTCCGTCCCGGCGCGCCTTCCTCGGCGGCGCGGCGGCGGGCGCCGTGCTGCTCGCCTTCCGCCTCGACCTGACGGGTGCCCGCGCCGCGGAAGGCTCGGACGCGCTGTCCAAGGGTCCGGCCCAGCCCAACGCCTTCGTGCGGATCGCCGCCGACGACAGCGTCACGGTGATGATCAAGCATCTCGATATGGGCCAGGGCAACACGACCGGGCTCGCCACCATCCTCGCCGACGAACTCGACGCGGATTGGAGCCAGATGCGCGTCGCGTTCGCACCGGCGGATGCCAAGCTCTACGCCAACCTGCTGATGGGCCCGGTCCAGGGCACGGGCGGCTCGACGGCGATCGCCAATTCCTGGTTCCAGCTCCGCAAGGCGGGGGCGGCCGCCCGCGCCATGCTGGTTGCCGCCGCGGCCGAGAAATGGGGCGTGCCGGCGGGCGAGATCACCGTCACGAAGGGCGTCATCGGCCACCGATCCGGCAAGCAGGCCCGCTTCGGCGAATTCGCGGAAGCCGCCGCCGCCAAGCCGGTGCCGCAGGAGCCCCGTCTCAAGACGCCGGCCGAGTGGACGCTGATCGGTCAGCGCGTGCCGCGCATCGATTCCGTGGCGAAGACCGACGGCACCGCGATCTACTCCCTCGACATCCGCCGCCCCGGCCAAGTCACGGCACTCGTCGCCCACCCGCCGCGCTTCGGCGCCACGGTGAAGTCGGTGGATGCGGAGGCCGCGCAGGGCATGCCCGGCGTCGTCGGCATCGTCACGATCCCGACCGGCGTGGCGGTGATCGCCCGCGACACCTGGAGCGCGATGAAGGCCCGCGAAGCCCTCAAGGTTACCTGGGACAATTCCGCTGCCGAGACCCGCTCCTCGGACGCGATCCTCGCCGAGTACCGTGAGACGGCCAAGACCTCCGGCCTCGTCGCCTCGCAGGCGGGCGATGCCGACGGCGCGATCAAGGGATCGGCCAAGGTGCTGGATGCGGAGTTCTCCTTCCCCTACCTCGCGCATGCCGCGATGGAGCCCCTCAACGCCACGATCGAGCGCGCGGCGGACGGCAGCTACGACGTCTATGCCGGCTGCCAGATCCAGACCATCGAGCAGGCGGTGGTGGCGGCGACGCTGGGCGTCACGACCGACCGGGTCCGGCTGCACACCCAGTGGGCCGGCGGCTCGTTCGGCCGGCGGGCGACGCCGGGCGCCGACTACTTCGCCGAGGCCGCCGCGATCGTGAAGGCCTGGGACGGCAAGGCGCCGGTCCACCTCGTCTGGACCCGCGAGGACGACATGGCGGCCGGCTATTACCGCCCGCAGGTCTACCATACGGTCAAGGCGGGCCTGAACGAGAAGGGCCAGATCACCGGCTGGCGCCACACCATGGTCGGCAAGTCGATCATGATCGGCTCGCCCTTCGAGGCGATGCTCGTCAAGAACGGCATCGACTCGACCACCGTCGAGGGCGCTTCCGACACGCCCTACGCGCTCCCGGCCTACCGCTTCGAAGTGCACAACGCCCGCGAGGGCGTGCCGGTGCTGTGGTGGCGCTCGGTCGGCCACACCCACACCGCCCATGTGATGGAGGTGTTCATCGACGAACTGGCCCATGCATCGGGGTCCGATCCGGTCGCCTACCGGCTGTCGCTGCTGAGCCGCGCGCCACGCCTGTCGGGGGTGTTGCGGCTCGCCGCCGAGCAGGCCGGCTGGGGCGCAAAGCCTTCCGAAAAGGGTCGCGGCCTCGGCGTCGCCGTGCACGAATCCTTCGGCTCCTACGTCGCGATGGTGGCCGACGTCACGGCGGGCGAGTCCGGTGTGAAGGTCAACCGGATCGTGGCGGCGGTCGATGTCGGCATCGCCGTGAACCCGGACGTGGTGCGCGCCCAGGTCGAGGGCGCGGTGGGCTTCGCCCTCTCGGCGGTGCTGCGCAACCGCATCACCCTCAAGGACGGCGTCGTGCAGGAGACGAACTTCGACAGCTACCAGCCGACGCGCATCTCCGAGATGCCGCGGGTCGAGGTTCACATCGTGCCCTCCGAGGTCGCCCCCACCGGGATCGGCGAGCCCGGCGTGCCGGTGCTGGCGCCGGCCATCGCCAACGCGGTCTTCGCCGCGACGGGCCAGCGCCTGCGCTCGCTGCCGCTCGACCTGTCGGCCCTTCGCGGGGCGTGAACCGCGGGGCCGGCGCGGGCCGGCCCCCTCTCCGCCGGCTACCGGCGGGGCGGCGGGCCCGGCACCGGACACATCTCGGAGAGGCACGCTTCCCAGAACACCGGCGTACTTTGCAAAACCGGCAATCCGTCGATTAAGTTAGGCCTATCGAGCCGCAACAAGGCGCAGGATGGGCGAAAAAACAGATCCGCCCGGGTGGCCGTCGGATCGCGACGCGACGGCGCGGCGGATCCTTGAGTTCGATTGGGCCGAAGCGGCCCTTCGGGCGAGCGAAGAGAAGTACCGCACCCTGTTCCAGACCATGGGGCAGGGTTTCTGCGAGCTCGAACTCGTGCGCAACGGGCAGGGCCGGGCCGTCGATTTCCTCTACATCGAGCTGAATCCAGCCTTCGAGCGGCTGGTCGGCCTGCCGGCAGTGGACGCCCGCGGGCGGACGGGACGCAATGTGGTGCCCGATCTCGACCCGTGGTGGATCGAGACCTACGAGCGCATCGCCGCCGCGGGCGTGCCGGCGCGGCTCGAGCACACGGACACGCCGATGGGGCGCTGGTTCGAGGTCTCCGTCTACCCACAGGCGAACGACCGGCTGCTGATCCTCTACGACGACGTCACCGAGCGCAAAGTCGCCGAGACGGCCCTGCGCGATCGCGAGGAGCGGCAGGCCTTCCTCCTGGCGTTGAGCGATGCGGTGCGCACGCTTTCCGATCCGGAAGCGATCCAGAGCGCGGCATGCCGGCTCGTGGGTGAGCGGCTGGATGTGGACCGGTGCTACTACGTCGCCATTGACGAAGCCGCCGGAATCGCCCGCATCGCATGGGACCACGCTCGCGGCGACGCATTCTCGATCGCCGGCGAGCACCGGGTCGCGGACTTCGCGTGGTCTGTCGATATTCTTCGCCGAGGCGAGTGCCACGTCGTGGCCGACACGCAGAGTTCGGCCCAGATCCCGGTCGCCGGCCGCGTCGCCCTCGCTGCCCTTAGCATCGCCGCCTGCATGGGCGCACCGCTCATCAAGAACGGCAGCCTCGTCGGCGCGCTCTGCGTCACTCACTCGACTCCGCGGCCGTGGGCGGAGGCCGACGTCGGCTTGCTGCGTGAGGTGGCCGAGCGGATCTGGTCCGCGGTCGAGCGCGGCCGGGCGGAAGCGGACATCCGGCGCAAGAACGCGGTGCTCGAAGGGATCAACCGCATCTTCCGTGAGGCGCTGACCGCCCCCACGGAGGAGGAACTCGGCCGCGTCTGCCTCGCGGTCGCCGAGGATGTGACGCAGAGCGCCTTCAGCTTCATGGGAGAGGTCGACCACGCAAACGACCGGTTCAACGAACTCTCCATCAGCGATCGCGGCTGGCAGCATTTCGCGATGGACGACCCCGCTTTTCCCAAGGGCGTCGGCCCGAAAGGGCTCAAGATCCACGGCCTCTACGGCCGCGTGCTACGCGACGGCAAAAGCCTCATCGCCAACGATCCCGGCTCGCACCCGGACCGGATCGGGACACCGACCGGCCACCCGCGTTTGAGGGCCTTTCTCGGCGTCCCGCTGAAGCGGAACGGACAGACCATCGGAATGATCGGGCTCGGCAACCGCGCGGGCGGATACCGGTCGGAGGATCTCGAAGCCGCCGAGGCCCTCGCCCCGGCCATTCTCCAGGCCCTGCTGAGCAAGCGGACCGCCGACACCCTGCGCGAGAGCGAGGGGCGCTTCCGGACCCTCGCCGAACTCGTACCGAGCCTGCTCTGGAACTGCGATCCCGAGGGCAAGGTCGTCGTCGTGAACCAGCAATGGGGCGACTATACCGGCCAGGCTCAGGAGAAGGTCCAGAACGGCGGTTGGCTGGCCACCATCCCCCCCGACGAGCGGGCGGAGACGAAGCGCATCTTCACCGAAGCCTTCGCCACCGGCCGGCCGGTGGAGCGACAGCAGCGCATCCGCCGCCGCGACGGCCCTTTTCGATGGTTCCTGATCCGCCACGCCCCGGCGCGGGACGCGGAAGGGCGGATCACGCGCTGGATCGGCGCCGCCACGGACATCCACGACCAGCATCTTGCCGCCGAGAACCTACGGGCGGAGGAGGCACGGCAGGCCTTCCTTCTCGACCTCGCCGACCGGCTTCAGGACCAGACCGACCCGCAGGCCGCCCTTCACACCGTGGTCGAGGCGCTGGGGCGCCATCTGGGCGTCGGACGGGTCGGCTACGCGCGCCTCTCCGCGGACGGTGAGCGGGTCGAGCGGCAGGTCGGCTATCACGCCCCGACCGAGGCCCGGCTCGGCCCCCTGCCCATCACGGCCTTCGGCCGGGTGGTTCTCGAGCGGCTCCGGAGCGGCGAGACGGTCATCGTGGACGATGCCGCGGCCGTTGCGGCGCCCGGCGTTTGGCGAAAGGGCGCCGTCGGCAGCTTCGTGGCGGTGCCGCTGGTCCGCGACGACCAAATCCGCACCGTCCTCTACCTGACCCATCCCGAGCCCCGCACCTGGACGCGCTCCGAGACGACCCTGATCGAGGAGGTGGCCGCGCGGACCTGGGAGGCGGCCGAGCGGGCGCAGGCCGAAACGGAGCTGCGCACGAGCGAAGCCCGGCAGCGCGCTCTGGTCGAAGGCATTCCCCAACTCGTCTGGCGAGCGGGCGACGGCGGCGCGTGGAGCTGGGCGAGCCCGCAATGGTGCCGCTATACCGGCCAGAGCGAGGCCGAGAGCCACAGCTTCGGGTGGCTCGACGCGGTCCACCCCGAGGATCGCGACCGGGCTCAAGGTGCCTGGAGCGGAGCCGCAGCGGCCGAGGTGCTGGCCGTCGATTACCGAATCCGTCACGCCCCCGAGGGCCGCTACCGCTGGTTCCAGTCGCGCGCCCTGCCGCTGCGCGAGGGAAACGACATCATCGAGTGGCTGGGCACCTCCACCGACATCGACGACCTGCGGCAGCTGCAGGAGCAGCAGGGCGTGATGGTGGCCGAGTTGCAGCACCGCACGCGTAACCTCATCACGGTGGTGCGCTCGCTGGCCGAGCAGACCATGGCCCGAAGCGACTCCATGACGACGTTCCGCGCGCGGTTCTACGACCGGCTCGCGGTGCTCTCGCGGGTACAGGGCCTTCTCTCCCGCTCCACCATCGAGCCGATCACCCTGCACGCGCTCATCGTCACGGAACTCGACGCCCTCGGCGCCTGGGAGGCGTCCGACCGCATCTATCTCGACGGCCCATCCGTGCGGCTGCGCAAGGCGACGGTGCAGACCTTCGCGCTGGCCCTTCACGAACTCGCCACCAACGCCCGTAAATACGGCGCGCTCGCCGGAGACACGGGGTGGCTGAGCGTGACGTGGCGCACCTATACCGAGGACGACCGGATGCGGCTTGCCCTGCATTGGAGCGAGACGGAGGTCGAGCGACTGCAGGACGAGGGCGCCGCGCAACGGCGTGGCTACGGGCGCGAGCTGATCGAGAAAGCGCTGCCCTACGCCCTCGACGCGCGCACACGCTACGAACTGAGTGAGACCGGTCTACACTGCTCCATCGACCTGCCGCTCACGGAACGGCGCAAGGCGACGCGGCGTGGGACCGAGTCCGGGTAGGGCGCGTCGCGACGAAGTGGCTGCTCGGCGAAAGAATGCGCGTGACAACAACGACCGAGAGACGCCGGCCCGATGCAATGGGATCGGATACGGCCCTAGAGCATCGTCCCGAACGGTGGCCGCCGGCTTTCGGAAAAAGATGATGCTCTAGCGAGGCCCTGCTTTCCGTTCAGTCTTGAGCGCAGCAGAACAAAGCCCCTGGGGCGCGATGCTCTATGCCCGCGCCAGCGCCCCTTCGATCATCCGCGCGATGGCGAGCGCCCGTCCGTCGTCGCCGAAGCGGGCGATCACCTGCACGCCGAGCGGCAGGCCGTCGCCCGGCACCGGAACGGTCACGCAGGGCACGCCCATCAGCGTCCAGAGGCGGTTGAAGCGCGCATCCCCGGTCGAGCTGAGCCCCTTCGGGGCGCGGCCGACGCTGGACACCGTCAGGATCGCATCGACATCCGAAAACAGCTCCTTGAGTTGGCGGCGCGCCCGATGCGCCTCGCGGCGGGCGGCGTCGTAATCGGCAGCACTCAGGTCCTGCGCCCGGTCGAGTTGGCCGCGCAGCACCGGCGGCAGGGCGTCCCGATGCTCGGCATATTCCCAGGCGAGCGCTTGGCGCGCCTCGTAATCCTGCACCGTCGGGTGCGCGGCCCAGGCGCGCGCGAAGGGTTCCGGCAGGACGAGGTCGTGCACAACCGCGCCGGCCCGTTCGGCGGCGCGGGCCGCACGATCGAGCGCCGCAAGCGCGTCGGCGTCGGCGCTCCCCGCGAAATCCTGGAGGCAGAGGGCGAGGCGCGGGCGCTCGGGTGCGGATGCCTCGATGCCCGGCCGGTCCGCGATCAGCGCGAGCGCGTGGGCGATGTCGGCGACGGAGGCGCCGAACAGGCCGACCGTGTCGAGCGCCCAGGAGAAGGTCTTAACGCCCACCGTCGGCAGCAGCCGGAACGAGGGCTTGATCGCCGCGATCCCACAGAAGGCCGCCGGACGGATCACCGAGCCGCCGGTCTGGGTGCCGAGCGCCAGGGGCAGCATCCCGGCGGCGACCGCCGCGGCCGAGCCCGAAGAGGAGCCGCCGGGTGTATGGCCGGGATCGCGTGGGTTCACGGTGGCGGCGGGGTCGAGGCCGGCAAAGGCCGTGGTCGCGGTCTTGGCGAGCGGCACGGCGCCGAGTGCGCGCAGCCGCGAGACGATCGCCGCGTCGGCCCGCGGCCGCCAGCCGGCATAGATCTCCGAACCGGACTCGGTCGCCATGTCGGCGGTGTCGATGATGTCCTTGATCCCCACCGCGATGCCGGCGAGCGGCCCGCTCTCACGCACCGTTGCCTCGGGGGCGGTGCGGAGCACGGCGCCGATGGCGGGGTCGCGTTCGGCGATCCGCTCGCGCGCCGTTCGGATCGCGTCCGCCGCCGAGAGGGCGCCGGCGGCGACACGGGCGCGGATGTCGAGAAGCGAAATCATGCCATCCGAGTCGGGGGCTGGGTCGAATCTGTCAACACCGCTCCACATGGGAGCGGATCCGATCGCGCATCGTTAGCGGCTCGTTTACGGGACGCTGCGCATCGTCGCGTCCATGTGGCGTAAAGCGTTAGCGTTCTCGGCCCTGGTGCTGTTCGGCGCGGGGCTCACGGGCTGTGCGATCAACCGGTTCGAGCGCCGGGAGGCATGGCGTGACCAAGCCGAACAGATGTGCATCGCGCGCAAGCTCGTGCAGCCGACGGCCTATGTCTCGCTGGCCAAGGAGATCGACGGCCCCGGCCCCTGCGGCATGCAGCAGCCATTCAAGGTCACCCGGCTCGGCGGCGGCACGGTGGCGCTCAAGCAGCGGATGACGCTGGCCTGCCCGGCGCTCGCCGAGGCCGAGGCGTGGCTCGCCGACACGATCCAGCCCGCCGCCAACCTGTATTTCGGGGTGGCCGTCGCCGAGATCAACGCCGGCACCTATTCCTGCCGCGGCCGCAACAACCAAGCCGGTGCCAAGCTCTCGGAGCATTCCTTCGGCAACGCCCTCGACATCATGTCCTTCACCCTCGCCGACGGGCACGTCATCACCGTCAAGGGCGGCTGGCGCGGCACCGAGGCCGAGCAGGCGTTTCTGCGCGAAGTCTTCGTCGGAGCCTGCGCCCGATTCTCGACCGTCCTGGCGCCGGGTTCCAACGTGTTCCACTACGACCACATCCACGTCGATCTGGCGATGCACGATCCGCGCGGCCTGAAGCGCATCTGCAAGCCGCTGCTCAAGTTCGAGTCGCAGCTCAACCTCGCCGACGGCTCGCCCCGGCCCTTGGCCTCGCCGCGCCCGCCCGCGCGGCAGACCGCCCCGAGCCAGGCCCCGATCGACGTCGAGGAGGACGATCCCTACGGCGTCGCGCCGACCTCTTCGCGCACGACCGGCACGCGCGTCGCCCGCGCGCCGGCCGCCCCGGCGCCCACGGCCTATGCCGCAGCGCCCGCTCCGAGCCGGCCCCGCTCCCCGGTTCCGGCGCATGACGCGGCCTATGCGCCGCTGTCGCTGGCTGCGCCCCACGCCTCGGATCACGCCTCGGACGAGCCGATCTATTAATCCGTCCGGGGTGTGCCCGGCGCACCCCAGCCCGGACCAAAAGCGGCGCCCGCGCCCGGTCGAAGCTTGACTTGAGCCGAGCGCGGCGCATCGTCTTTCGCCCATCCGGTGCCCGCTGCGCCAAGCCCTTAAGGGCCTGCGTCGCGCCGCGGCACCCTCAACTGGCGGATCTGAGCGGCATGCGCCCGAACCTTCCCCTCGCCGTCCTGGCGCTCGGCCTCGTCACGGCCTCGTCCGTGCTGCCGGCGCTCGCCCGCTCCGGCCGCGAGGAGATCTCGCCGGCCGAGGAGCAGACCTTCCCCTACGATGCCGACATTCCCGGCTGCCAGGACGCCGACGTTCTGGAGAAGGTCTCGACCCAGTTCGCCGAGAAGGAGGCGAAGTTCTGGAACTCGTCGCTGACGATCCTCTCCTACGAGCGGATCGAGCGCACCGCGTGGCGCCCCTACGGCGTCGACTTCATCCCGCGCCGCTACTGCTCGGCGCTTGCCACCACCTCGGACGGGGTGCGACGCAAGGTCGATTACTCGGTGCGCGAGAGCCTCGGCATCATCGGCTCGACCTGGGGTATCGATTTCTGCGTCCATGGCCTCGACCGCAACAACGCCTATGCTTACGCCACCGCCTGCCGGATGGCGCGGCCCTGATAGGGACGGGACAGCGATCCCCGCGCGCGGATGCAAGCTTGACTTGCAGGCCGCGCCCGGCATCGTCCTGAGGCGTCCCGCCGCCTGCGAGTCCCGTCCATGCCTCTCCGCCGCCTCGCTGCCCTGGCCCTCGGGCTGACCCTGGCCTCCGGTGCGGGCGCGCAGGATTTCGGCGGGTTTCGCCGCGGGGCTGAGCCCGGCCGCTTCGACTTCTACGTGCTGTCGCTGTCGTGGTCGCCGACCTATTGCGACGGCGAGGGTGCGCGCCGTGACCGCAACGGGCAATGCGCGCCAGGCCGCGGACTCGGCTTCGTGGTGCACGGGCTGTGGCCGCAATTCGAGCGTGGCTATCCCTCGAACTGCTCGGCCGTGGAGCGGCCGTTGACCCGCAACGCGGTCGAGGCTGCGGGCGAGATCATGCCGAGCGAGGGGCTGGCCCGTCATGAGTGGCGCACCCACGGCACCTGCTCCGGCCTCGATCCGCTCGCCTACTTCAAGGCGGTCAAGACAGCCCGCGAGGCGGTGACGATCCCCGAGACCTTCACGAAGCCGGAGGCGAGCCTGCGGGCCGCCCCGATCGAGATCGCCCGGCAATTCGTGACGGCCAACAAGGGTCTGCGCCCGGACATGATGTCGGTGACCTGCCGCCGCGGGCAGTTGCAGGAGGTGCGGATCTGCTTCTCGAAGGATCTGCGCGGTTTCACCCCCTGCCCCGAAGTGGCGCGCCAGAACTGCCGGGCGGGCGAGGTATCGGTCGACGCGGCGCGGTGACGCGCGCACGGCTTTCCTGGTAAGCGCCAAGCCTCACGCAGTGGGGACCATGCCCTGAACTACCGTCACGCCTTCCACGCCGGCAATTTCGCGGATGTGCTCAAGCACCTCGTGCTGACCCGCGTGCTCGTCCATCTCGGCGCCAAGGACAAACCGTTTCGCGCGATCGATACCCATGCGGGCCTCGGCGTCTACGATCTCACGGCGGAGGAAGCTGGGCGCACGGGCGAGTGGCACGATGGCTTCGGCCGGCTCGACGTGCCGTTCGCCCCCGAAGTCGAGGCCCTGCTCGCGCCCTACCGGGAGGCGGTGGCTGCCGTGCGGGCGCGCTTCGGGGCCACCACCTATCCCGGCTCACCCGCAATCATCCGCGAAGCCCTGCGGGCCGGCGACAAGGGCGTGTTCGTCGAGCTGCACCCGGCCGACGCGCAGACGCTGGCGCAGCGCTACGCCAGCGATTCCCGCACCAAGGTGATGCATCTCGACGGCTGGACCGCGCTCAACGCCCTGATCCCGCCGCCGGAGCGCCGGGGCCTCGTACTGATCGACCCGCCCTACGAGGAGCGCGGCGAGATCGACCGGCTGGGCGCTCACTTGCTGAAGGCCGCGCGGAAGTGGCCGACCGGGATCTACATCGGCTGGTATCCGATCAAGGACGTTTCCGGCGTCGATCGCATGGCGGCGGCGCTAGATGCGGGGCTGGAACGGCCTGCATTGCGCCTCGACCTGATGATCGAGCGGCCCGACGATCCGACCCGCCTCACCGGCACCGGCCTCGTGGTCATCAACCCGCCCTGGACTCTGACGGCGGAAGCGGAACGGTTCATGCCGGCCCTGGCCGAGCGGCTGGCCCGCAGCGGCTACGGCGCCTTCCGCTGTGAGCGGCTCGGGCCGGAGGGGTAGAACATCCGCCCTGCCCTCAGTGCAGCGTCCCCTCCCCCGGCTCGGGCTCGGCGCCCGGTTCGGGGATCGCCTCGGCGAAGGGGAATTCCAGAACGACCTCCCCTGCCTCGTCGGTGACAACGAGAATCGCTGTAATCAGCCGCGGGTCGCTTCCCTCATCCTCCAGGCTGGCGCGGATCGTCGCCCGCGCCACACGCCAAGCCTGATCGGGATCACGCAGCTCGACGCCCTCGTCGTCGGTGAGGGCGTCGGCGCCGATGCGGGTGTGGAAGAAGTAGCGGGGCACCGGGGACGACGGCCTTACTTCGCTGAGCCCTGCTGCGGGCTCTGGCCGCCGGACTTGTCCTTCTTGTTGGCCTCGTGGTGGCCGACGGCGCAACCGGCAGCGGCACCGGCCTTACCGTGACCGGCCATGCTGCCCGCCACGCCGCCGACGACGGCGCCCTTGAGGCAGCCCTTGGCCTCGACCGGGCCGGCGAGCGCGGCAACGCCGAGAGCGAGGACGGCAGCGGTCAGAATCGGATGCTTCATCACGTGAGCCTCTGGTTGCCGCGTCGTCCCAGCGCGATCGCTATGGGCCGATGCGAACGGGGTGAGACGCCAACCGGCCGCGACCGCATCCGTTCCGCCTGCCGCTCAGGCCGCGATCCGGCCCTCGAGCGGGAACACCTTGGCCGGGTTCATCAGCCAAGCCGGATCGAACACGTTGCGCACGCGCATCTGCTGTTCGAGATCCTCCTGCGTATACTGGAAGCGCATCAGTTCGCGTTTCTCGATGCCGACGCCGTGCTCGCCGGTGAGGCAGCCGCCGACCTCGACGCAGAGCTTGAGGATCGCATCGCCGGCAGCCTCCGCCTTCTGCAACTCGCCGGGCTTGTTGATGTCGAACAGGATCAGCGGGTGCAGGTTGCCGTCGCCGGCATGGAACACGTTGGCGACGCGAAGGCCTTGCTCGGCGCAGATCGCCTCGATCCGCTCCAGCACATGGCCGAGCTGGCCGGTCGGGATCGTGCCGTCCATGCAGATGTAGTCGGAGATGCGCCCGGTAGCGCCGAAGGCGGATTTGCGGCCCTTCCAGATCGCGGCGGATTCGGCCTCCGATTTCGAGACACGGATGCTGGTCGGGTTGAACCCTGCGGCGATCGCCTCGATGCGGGCCAGCATGTCCGAGCATTCCTCGTCCGAGCCCTCGACCTCGATGATGAGCATCGCGGCGGCGTCGCGCGGGTAGCCGGCCTTGGCGAAGTCGTCGGTGATGAGGATCGCCTCGCGGTCCATGTACTCGATCGCGACGGGGATGATGCCCGCCGCGATGATCGCCGCGGTGCAGGCGCCGGCATCCTCGACCGAGGAGAAGCCGACCAGCGCCGGGCGCGCGCCTTCCGCGGCCCGCAGGATGCGCACAGTCGCCTCGGTGACGATGCCGAGCTGGCCCTCCGAGCCGCAGATCAGGCCAAGCAGGTCATAGCCGCCGGAATCGAGGTGCTCGCCGCCGAGTTCAACCACGGTGCCGTCGTTGGTCACGAGCGTCACGCCCATGAGGTTGTTCGTGGTCACACCGTATTTCAGGCAGTGCGCACCGCCGGAATTCATGGCGATGTTGCCGGCGATGGTGCAGGCGAGCTGGCTCGAGGGATCGGGGGCGTAGAAGAAGCCCTCGTGCGCCACGGCTCCCGAGATCGCGAGGTTGGTGATACCGGCCTCGACCCGCGCGGTGCGGTTGGAAAAATCGAGATCGAGGATGCGCGTCATCTTGCCCACCCCGAGGATGATCGCATCCTCCTGAGCGATGGCGCCGCCGGCCAGCGACGTGCCGGCGCCGCGCGGCACCACCCGGACGCCGTTGGCGTGGCAGAACGCCATCACCGCCGAGACCTCCCGCGTCGTCGAGGGCAGCACCACGGCGAGCGGCATCTTGCGGTAGGCGGTGAGCCCGTCGGTCTCGAAGGCGCGGCGCTCGTCCTCCGTCGTCACCAATGCCTCCGGCGCCACCAGCGCGGAAAGCCCCTCGATGATCGTCTCGCGGCGGGCGACGACATCCGCGTCCGGCGCGGGGAAGGCGATCGACATGGCCGGCATCTCCTCCAGAGATTTGTTTGTTCGTCTTCGTTCCGGCGATCCACAGGGGCGTGCGGGCCTTCAGCCCTGCTTCAGCCGCCGCAGTTCAGGTTCGCCCGGACGATGTCGGACCCACATTCTAGCGGAAAGTCTCCCGAGACGCACGGCGGTTCCCGCCGACCCATGCAGCCACAGAAAGGATCGGAAGCGTCTTCGTGAAGCGGCCTCGGCTGGACGCGTGCCCGGCATAGTCTATATCTGTTCTAAGGCTAAAAGCTCTGCCATAAGCAGGCCGGCTTCGGCCGTTCCTAGGAGGAAAACAACGATGCGTCATCTCATCCTCGGCGCCGCCCTCGCGCTGCTGTTGCCTGTCGCCGCCCATGCCGAGGGCGATGCCGCCGCCGGCGAAAAGGCGTTCGCGCCGTGCAAGGCCTGCCACAATTTCGAGAAGAACGGCGTCGGCCCGACCCTGAAGGGCGTGGTCGGCATGAAGGCCGGTGAGGGTGCCGACGGCTACGCCTTCTCCGATGCGCTGAAGAAGTCCGGCATTACCTGGGACGAGGCCAACCTCAAGGAGTGGCTCGCCGACCCGAAGAAGAAGGTGCCCGGCACCAAGATGGTCTTCCCCGGCGTCAAGGATCCGAAGAAGGTCGACGACATCATCGCCTACCTCAAGACGAAGTCCTGAGGCCCTCGCGCCTCCGGGATCCGATCGGACCAAAAAGGAAAGCCGCCCCTCGGGGCGGCTTTTCTCGTTTCGGAGCTGCGATCGAACCCGAGGGCGCGTCAGCGAGACGCGTTCGCGGCCGGCAATTCAGTGCTGCCGGCGCGGGCATGAAGCTCGTCGCGCATCAGGGCGAGGTTGTCGAGGAGCGCGCGCCGCTCGTCGAGGGTCATCCCGGTCATGCCGCCCACCGCGTGCGGCAGGCAGTCCATCTTGCCCTTGAGCCCGCGCCCCTTCTCCGTGAGGAAGATGCTGACCTGGCGCTCGTCCGGCCGGTCGCGGGCGCGGCGGACATGGCCCGAGGCCTCCAGGCGCTTGAGGAGCGGCGTCAGCGTGCCGGAATCGAGGAAAAGACGGCTGCCGATCTCCTTGACCGAGAGCCCCTCCTCCTCCCACAGCACCAGCAGCACGAGATACTGCGGGTAGGTCAGCTCGTGATGGGCCAAGAGGCTGCGATAGGCGCGACCGAAGGCATGTGCCGCCGCGTAGACCGCAAAGCAGAGTTGGCTGTCCAGGGATTGCGGGTCATCGCGGCCCGTTTGACTCATGACACTCTTCCTCGGCGCGCTCACGGCGCACTGGCGTTTCGGACCCGCAACCGGGTTCGGCACCGACGGATATGGGGACGGCGAGCCGCCTCCGCGAATCAAGTGGCTGTCCGCGACCCGCTGCGGCCATCGGATGAGATCACTGCGTGAAAAAGCAGCAGCCCTGTGGGCTTCTACCCTCTCGCGCAACATGCGTCCCGGCCAACGGCAACCGCGTGGTGGAATCCCTGCGACAGACCTAAGACGCGGACCCTAAAGAAAAATCATCGTGGGTACAATCGAACCACGCGCATGGCTTTCACGGCCATCCGCATGAACGCCGCGCTCCTGAAAGCCGCGGCGGCGAAAATAATCCCCTCGTCTCTCGAAGAAAGGATTGCAGACGCGTCCGAGAGAAAGCGGGATCGGCTGAACGGGCGGCTGGGGCGGCGCTCGCAGCAGCGCGGCCTTGAGCCGCTCAACTCTTGCCCTTCCCCGGCTCCTCCCCCGTCGGCTCGGCGGGGCTGTCGATGGTGCAGGACACCGCCTGCACCGCCGCGTCGGCCACGGCGCGCTCGCTCGGCAGCGCGGCGATCACACGCACCACCGCGAAGCCGCGCCGGGCGGGGGCGACGATGCGCACGTCGCGCGTCACCTCGCCGGCCACGTCGTTGGCCAGTGCCTCGTCGTACTGGGCGCGGGTCATCACCACGAGGTCGAGCCCGCCGCGCACCGCCGCCTGATCGGTCACGGCGTAGAAGGCGCCCCGGCGGCCGTGCATCGAGACCGATAGCATCAGCGAGCCGGCCTGGGCCGAGACCCGCATCGGCCCGTCGTCGAGGTCGTAGGAGCACACGCCGACCGAGACCGCCGGATCGGGATTGGGCAGCCATTCGCCGTTCGCTGTGGGCACGCCCGCAAGGCCGTGGATGCGCAAGGGGTGGTCGAGGGTCTCGCTCGCCTGGGCGCGGGTGAAGGCGTCGCCCTCCGAGAAGCGCGGGATCGCCAGCACCGTGGCGATGTGGACGATACCGGCGATGACGAGGCCGCAGGCGGTGGCGAGCCAGAAGGCGCCGCGGCTCATGAACCGCACCCCGTGCGCTCGATCGCCGGCAGGGTGTCCCGGTCAAGCGAACCGACGCTCGCGGCGACCGGCGTGTCGTAAAGGCGCAACGCCAGCCGCACAGGCCCCCTCGGCCGCGGCATCGGCAGCCAGTTGCCGGGCTGGACCTCGGGGCTCAGCAGGATCGCGAAGCGGCCGTCGGTCTCACGCAAGATCTCGGTCGAGGTAAAACCCGTCCGCACTGGCTCCTGTCCCGGCGCCGGAGCGCCACGGCCGGAAACGGTGAGGGTCCAGGCGCGGGCCGGGGGCGTCACACCCGCGAGGCGATAGCTGCAGGCGGCGTCCAGTGTCCGCCCCGCATCGTCGCTGGCGGCGGTCAGCAGCATGCCCTCCCCGACCGCGAGAGGGATGTCGCCGCGCCGGGCGTTGACGGCGCGGGCATAGGGGTCGGAATCGAGCGAGCCCGCCCGCGGCCACGCCGTCCAACTCCCGATCGCCGTCCCGCCGAAGGGATAGCCGCCGCTGGTGGCGTAGTCGGCACTGGCGAGGCCCAGAAGCCCGCCGAGGGTGAGCGCGTAGACGAACAGCCCGACGCGCGAACTGCGCGAGGCGGCACCCCGCGCGAGGCGGCCCAGGCGCTTGGGGAGCCGCGTTGGCAGGCGCTTGGAGGAATCTTGGCGCGCGTCCTCACGCAGGGATGTTCCGGCCGCCGGGCCGACTCCACTCGACAGGGCCATGGGGTCGGCCTCAGGGCGTCCCGAAGCCGCCGGAGGCGCGGGCGCCCTCAGCGACATCGACGGGCACGAGGCCGGGCGCCCGCATCCGGTCGGGGGCGACGGCGCCGGAGCGCGCCGGATCGGTTTTGCCGATTTCGCCCTTGCCGACTTCGCTCTTGGCGGCGGAGCGGCTGGTCTCGACGTTGCGGAACAGTCCGTTGAGGCCCGACAGCACCTCGAAGGAGCGGCGCGAGAGCCGGCCGCCGGTGCTGGCGGCGGCTGCCGCGCCGTCGGCCTGCGCCTGGGCGGCCTGCGGCGCGCTCCTGCGATCGTTCAGGCCGGGCATCGGCTTCAATTCGATGCCCTGATGAGCAGGGGCCATGATCTCGTGCCAGGTCATCGCGGGGAGCGAACCGCCGGTCATCTTGTTGGTCGGGCTGTGGTCGTCGTTACCGTACCAGACGGCGCCGACATAGTTGCCGGTGTAGCCGACGAACCACGCGTCGCGGTAGCCGTTGGTGGTGCCGGTCTTGCCCGCGACCTTCACGCCCTCGATCTGGGCCTTTCGCGCGGTCCCCTCCTCGACGACCTTGTTGAGCATGTAGTTCATGTCCGCCGTCACCTGCGACGAGAGCACCTGCACCGGCTTCTCGTCGGCGTGGCGGTAGATCACCTCGCCGCTGGAATTGCGCACCTCGCTGGCGACGTAGGGCTTGGCGACCTTGCCGCCGTTGGCGAAGACCGCAAAGCCTGCCGCCTGATCCATCACCGTGACCTCGGTGGCGCCGATCGGCAGCGATGGCGTGTCGGTGAGCGGCGTCGTCACGCCCATCGCTTTCGCAAGCTGGATGATCTTCTCGCGGCCGGCCTTCGCCGCCTTCCAGTCGTGGGTGATGCCGAGCCCCTTGCCGATGGCCGTGGTGACCTTGATCGGGATCGTGTTGACCGATTTGGCCACCGCGAGCCACATCGGCTGACGCCCGGAATAGGAGCGGCCGTAGTTTTGCGGGCACCAGTTGCCGACGCAGACCGGCGAATCCACCACCGCCGTGTCCGGCTTGAACAGGCCCGAGGCCAGCGCCGCGGCGTAGACGTAGGGCTTGAACGAGGAGCCCGGCTGGCGCAGCGCGTCGGTGGCGCGGTTGAACTGGCTCTCGCCGTAATCGGCGCCGCCGACCATGGCACGCAAGGCGCCGTCGGGATCGAGGATCACCACGCCCGCCTCGTCCACGTCGTACTGGTCGCCCAGCCGCCGCAGCATGTTCTCGACCGCCTGATCGGCGGAGCGTTGGATCGAGAGGTCGAGCGGTGTCTTCACCGTCAGCACCCGGTCGTTGCGGAGCTTGCCCGCATCGGCCATCCGCTTCACCTCGTTGAAGGCCCAATCGAGGTAGTAGTCGGCAGTGATGTCCTTGGTGCGGGTCACAGGGGTCGCGGGGTTGCGCAAGGCCGTCTGGATCTGCCCCTCGGTAACG
Organism: Methylorubrum extorquens; assembly: GCF_024169925.1. NCBI lineage: Bacteria > Pseudomonadati > Pseudomonadota > Alphaproteobacteria > Hyphomicrobiales > Methylobacteriaceae > Methylorubrum > Methylorubrum extorquens. Next base: position 131,132 of record NZ_JALJXF010000001.1, on the reverse strand, counting down.
AAGCCCGCCTCGACCATGTTGTGCAGCACGTCCACCGCCCGGCCGCGGGCGGCGGGCAGGTTGACGTTGGGCGAGTATTTGGTCGGCGCCTTGAACAGGCCGGCGAGCATCGCAGCTTCCGCCAGGGTGATGTCCTGCAGGCGCTTGCCGAAATAATAGTCCGCCGCTGCCACCGCGCCGAAGGTGCCGCCGCCCATATAGGCGCGGTCGAGATAGAGCTTGAGGATCTGGTTCTTGGTCAGGTGCGCTTCGAGCCAGAAGGCGAGGAACGCCTCGTTGACCTTGCGCTCCAGCGAGCGCTCGTTGGTCAGGAACAGGTTCTTGGCGAGCTGCTGCGTCAGGGTGGAACCGCCCTGCACGTTGCCCTTGCCCGACGAGTTCGAGACGAGCGCGCGGGCGGTGCCGATCGGATCGATGCCCCAATGCTCGTAGAAGCGCCGGTCCTCGGTCGAGAGCAGCGCCTTGATCATCAGTTCGGGAAAGTCGTCGAACTTCAAGGAGTCGTCGTGCTTGATGCCGCGGCGCCCGACCTCGGTGCCGTAGCGGTCGAGGAAAGTGACGGCGAGGTCCTGGGCCTTGAGCCAATTATCGCTGGTGAGGTTGAAGGCAGGCTGGGCCAGGAACAGCAGCAGCATGGCGCCCGCGGTCCCGATGGTGACCCCCTCGCTGGTGAGGTCGAGGGCGTAGCGCTTCCAGCCGCGGACCGAGAAGACCTGCATCCGCGCCTGGAAGCGCTCGTAGGCTTCCGTCGTGGAATGACCGCCCTCGTACAGGCTCGCATTGACCCAGGCATCGAAGGCCAGGGCCGCGCGGCTGATCCGCGTCGTCAGCGATTTGAGGCTGGGCAGGCGCAAGGCGGCTTCCGGTTTCTTTCGACGGTGTCCGGGTCGGCGTAGAGCGAGGGCCTCGGCAACGGTATCCGATACGTTCTGTATCAGGACACGCGTCAGCCTGCGAGCTTTCGCTTCCGTTAAGGAACGCGAACGGCGGGCCACCGTCCCCCCGGCGGACCGCTGACCGCGCGTTAACCTTAAAAGCTCTCTGGCAGCCGAATCCGGCGGGCGGATGGCGGATCCTCCGGTCCTGCTTGCTCCCAGCGGCGGCATGCGGCAGGAGGGGCGCCTTGTCCCGAAACGATACGATCGAAAGCGAGCGAGGCGCCTGATATGGCCGAGCGCAGCGAAGGGCCGTTTTGGCGCGTGAAGACGCTTGAGGCGATGAGCCCGACGGAGTGGGAGAGCCTGTGCGACGGGTGCGGCCGCTGCTGCCTGCTCAAGCTCGAGGACGACGACACCGGCGAGATCCACCACACCGATGTCGGCTGCACGCTGCTCGACACCCATACCTGCCGCTGCCGCGACTACCGCCACCGCGCCAAGCGCGTGCCGGACTGCGTGCAGCTGACGCCGGAAGCGGTGCGCACGATCCCCTGGCTGCCGCCGACCTGCGCCTACCGCCTCGTGCGGGAGGGCCGCGACCTGCCCGCGTGGCACCCGTTGAAGACCGGCCGCCGGGCCAGCGTCCACGATGCCGGCATCTCGGTGCGCGGGCGCGTCGCCGGCAACGAGGAGGAATTTGCCGAGGACGAGCTGGTCGAGCGCATCGTCGCGTGGCCGGACGAAGCCGCCTGAACGGGAGATTCAGGCTGCACGCGGCAAAAGCGGCCGTAGGGGCAGAGCCGCCACCGCGAGATTGAAATCGAGAGCCGTCTCGATGCCCTCCCGCCAGAGCGAGAGCGGCGTTGCCCGCGCGAGAGGGATCGCCCCTTCGCTCTCGCCGTCATCGAGGCGCATCTCGGCACCAAGGCCCGTGACGAGCCGCCGCATCGCAACGTTGTGGGACAGGCAGCGCAGGCGCAGCTCGGCGATGCCGCGGTTGCGGCCGGCCTCGGCGAGACGCCGCAGCAGTTTCAACCCGAGTCCGGCCCGCCGAAACCCCCGCTCCACCGTCAGTGCGGCCTCTACCCGCCGGGCGTCCGCCTGCCTTGGGCCAAACGGGCGCAATTCTCCGATCGCCCGCAGGGTGCCATCCACGAAGACGCCGACGATCATGCCGGGCGCGACCATCGCCTGCACCGCATAGGCTGCGGCCGTCTGGTCACCGACCGCGGCCATGAAGCGACTCGCGCGGGTTTCCGAGTCGAGGCGCAGGAAGAAGGCGTGCACCGCCGGCCCATCGCTCAGCCAGAGGCGGCGCAGACTCGGTCGCCCCCGCGTCGCGCCGAGGGGGCGACCTGAGGGACGATCGTCGGAAAAGGTTGAGAGCGGCATCGGGGAGGTGAAGAACTCTTTCAGCGCACCAGATCAGCGATTCGCTCGCGCGACCTCTCTCCGGCACGGACAGAGCCGATTTGGCGCTGCGGTCGGCTTACCGCAATGCAGCAAAGTGCTGAACTTCCGCGTGGGCCCGCATGGCTGGTCTGTCCGCTCCGTCCAGGCCTACAACCGGAGGTGACGGAAGGATCACATCGATGTTCGCCGGCAAAGGCCCGGATTTCTGATATCCTGTTACCTTTTATTTAAATGCTGACGGATACCCTGAATCCATGCGGCAAGAATCGAATTACATCAGCAACGAGGAAGGATCGGTGGCCGTCGAGTTCGCCCTCGTCGGAGCGGCGTTTATCCTTACACTGCTTTTCGTGATGGCGTCCGCACTGGTCGGGTATATCAGCCAGACCCTCGACAACGCGACGATACGGGCCTCACGCCAGATCCTGACGGGGGGCCTTCAGTCTCAATCGAGTGCGGCAACGCTGGAGGGTTTCAAGCAAACCCTCTGCGGATACCTGCCCGCGACGCTTTCTTGCGACAACCTCATCGTCAATTTGTACGTCGTGCCTAAGGCAGGCCAACCCAGCGGGTACTATGCCTACGTCTCCTCCGACTTGAACGGCGTGACCGTCGCCAATCTGGCCACCGGGTCAGGGCAGTTTAATCTCGGAAGCCGGGGAGACTACCAGTATCTGCAGGTCATATACCCGATCACATTCCTACCTCCGCAGATTTCATACTGGTTGAGCGGCGGCGCTACCTACAAGGGCAAGCCGGCTTATCTTGCGGTCTCGGCCGCGGCCTTTCGCAACGAGCAGTACTGATGGCGGACGGCTCCCCCCGCACGCCCCTTCCCGCGGCGCGGCGCGGCGCGGCACCGGAGAGCCCCCCCGCCCTCCGGGCGCTGGCGGCGCTTCGTGGCGTCCGCGCCGGCCTCGGGGCGCAGGCGGAACGCTTCCGTGCAGCTGAGGGCGCGGTGGCGGCGATCGAGTTCGCCCTGATCCTGCCCACCCTGCTGCTGATCCTGTTCGCGGGCACCCAAGTGGTCGCCTACGTCAACGCGACCCGCAAGGTTGAACTCGTCGCGCATTCGATCAGCCAGATGATCTCGCAATCGGTGCCGCCGGACACCTCGACCATCGCCCGGGTCAACGCCACCGACCTGCATTTCAGCTACGACGCCACCCTCGTGCTGTTTCCCTACGTGATGAAGGACGCCAAGCGGCAGAGCCGTTCGTGGTGGCAGAACATCTCGATCAACTATGCCAGCATCCAGTTCAAGGCGAAGAACATCGCCTGCCAAAACAATTCCGACACCAGCACCGACCTGAGCCCCTGCTACAATGCCAATGTGGTCTGGACGACCACCGGCACCGCTCAGCCCGGCGGCGCCAACTACCGTCCTTGCGATACGCCGCAACTGCCGGCCGATGACGACGCAACGCCGAGCCGGGTCACCCTGCCGCGATCCACCTACGGGCCCGGATCGCTGGTGGTGATCGATGTCGCATTCGATTTCACGCCGACCTTCGGGTCGGGTTTTGTCCCCGCCGTACGGATCGCGCGATCGGCCTATGTGCAGCCGCGCTACGCTTCGCTGGTGAACTTCGACACAACCAACAACGACGGGATCGCGACCAAATGCACCGGCTATTGACCCGCGCAGGCCGGCTCAAGGGCCGGGCAACGGCACTGGCCTCGAACGCTGAGGGCAGCATCAACGTCCTCTTCGCGCTCGCCGTGCTTCCGACCATCGGCCTCGTCGGCCTCGGCGTCGATTACGGCATGGCGATTAGCAGCAAGACGCGGCTCGACAACGCAGCGGACGCCGCCGCGCTCGCGGGCGTCGTGACGGCCAAGGAGTTCATCGCCGCCAACGCGCAGCAGAGCGACGTGACGGCGTCCGGCATCAAGGCGGGCGAGTCTCAGGCCCTCAAGGCCTTCAAAGCCAATGCCAGCAAAGTCCCGTTCGCAACGGTCTCTCTTTCTCAACTCGAGATCGTACGAAGCGGACAAACCCTCGATGCGACGGTCAGCTATACGGCCACTGTTCAAAACACGTTTGGAAGGATCTTCGGGCTTCCGGCTACGACCCTAACCAACCGGGTCAACGCCTCGGTCGACCTCGCAAGCTACCTCGATTTCTACCTGATGGTGGACGTATCGGGCTCAATGGGTCTGCCGACGAAAGATTCCGACGCTGAAGCGCTCGCCATGCAAAGCAAGGAGAAGCAGGGAAACTGCCAATTCGCGTGCCACTTCCCAGACAGTGTCGGCTGGACTAAAGCGGCGGGAAAAATCCAGTTGCGGTCCGACGCGGTGAACAACGCGGTCTGCGAACTTCTGAAACGGGCCTCGACGCCAGTCGTACCGAACCAGTATCGAATCGGTATCTATCCGTTCATCAATCAATTGGCGACACTCGCACCCCTCACCGATACAACCACGTCTCTTGCCGCGCTGAGAACGGCAGCTCAGTGCGATAAGATTTGGCCGCTTGCTTTCACAAATCTGCTTGATACGGGCAGCACGCAACTTTTTACGAACAACGATCCGAAGACCGGCACCGGCAGCGGTGGGACTCATTTCGAGGCGGCCCTGCCGAAGATGAAGTCTACCATCAAACCCTACGGCAACGGCTCCGCCTCGACGAACTCAAGGCCGTTCGTGTTTCTGATCACCGACGGCATGCAGAACAGCCAGTCGTACTCAGCGTGGAAGGATACGAAGACATTTTCTGGAAGTCCCTCGAAATTTGCAGGCTATCCCAACGCGGACTGGAACGGCTCGCAACCCGCTCAGATCGATCCGTCGAAGTGCACGGATCTCAAAAACGCAGGTGCGACTATCTCAGTTCTGTACATACCCTACAATATTGTAAAAAATTACAACAATGACAGCTATATTGTTTGGGAGAATGGCCGTGTCAATCAATTCAGTCCGACCCTCGCAGATCCGCTTCGGAAATGCGCATCGCCGGGATTTTTCTACACGGCCAATACACAGGACGACATCACCGCTTCACTCGGCGCAATGTTCAAACAGGCACTGAGAGTTGCTCGCATCACTCAATAAGACACAGCTGTGCCGAACCGCATGATGGTGCGGAACGAAAGAATGGGAGAATGAGCGCCTGGAGCCGCTTCCCGCGGTAAAGTCATGGGGAGCGGCTCCAGGCGTGTTGAGGTCCGAGCGTGGTCGCGCACGATCGACCTTGGCAGGAAGACTCCGCTTCGGATCGCGGCGGATGTTTGCAGGGTTGCCCAGCGCCGACTTGATCGCTCTGCCGCGGCGCGGCAGAGCGATGGCGCGCCAACCGTCTCGTCTCCTCCGCGGGTTCACGCGCCGGAGGAGATTTCCCTCACGCGAACGACTGGCCGGGATGCCCGATAGCCACGCCCCCTCCGACCATGCCCGCGCCGGCGCGGTCCCGCCCGGGCCGGTCCGCGAGCGCTACGACGCCCTCGTGGCCTCGGGCGCGATCGAGCGCGACCCGGCGCAGATCCGCCTCGTCCAGGCTCTCGACCGGCTGGTGCAGAACCTGGAGCGGCGGCGGCGCGCGAAGAAGGGCAGCGCGCTGGGCTGGCTGTTCGGCCGCAAGGACGACGATGCCGGGCCGCCCAAAGGGCTCTACATCTGGGGCTCGGTCGGCCGCGGCAAGACCATGCTGATGGACCTGTTCCACGAGGCCGCGCCGGGCTCGAAGCGCCGGGTTCACTTCCACGGCTTCCTCTCCGACGCGCACGAGCGCATTCACGCCCACCGTCAGGCCCTGAAACGGGGCGAGGTAAAGGGCGACGACCCGATCCCGCCGGTGGCCGAGGCGCTGGCGGCGGAGGCGACGCTGCTCTGCTTCGACGAGTTCACGGTGACCGACATCGCCGACGCGATGATCCTGGGCCGCCTGTTCGGGGCCCTGTTCAAGCGCGGCGTCACGGTGGTGGCGACCTCGAACGTCGAGCCCGACCGGCTCTACGAGGGGGGCCTCAACCGCGCGCTGTTCCTGCCGTTCGTGGCGGAGCTGCAGCAGCGGGTCGAGGTGCTGCGCCTCGATTCCCGCACCGACTTCCGCTTGGAGAAACTCGGCGGCAGTTCGGTCTACCATGTGCCGGCCGACGCGACGGCCGATGCCGCGCTCGACGCCGCCTTCAAGGCGCTCTCGGGGCGTGCCAAGGGCCAGCCGAGCACGGTGAAGGTGAAGGGCCGCGCGGTGCCGGTTCCGGAAGAGGCCGGCGGCGTCGCCCGATTCGGCTTCGACGACCTGTGCCGGATGCCGCTCGGCGCCTCCGACTACATGGCGCTCGCCGACAGCTTCCACACCCTGATCGTCTCACGGATTCCGGTGATGGGCGAGGCGGAGCGCAACGAAGCCAAGCGCTTCATCACCCTGATCGACACCCTCTACGACGCGCATGTGAAGCTCGTCGCCTCGGCCGCGGCGGAACCGACCGAACTCTACACCGCGGGACAGGGCCGCGAGGCGTTCGAATTCGAGCGCACCGCCTCCCGCCTCATCGAGATGCGCTCGGAGGAATATCTCGGCACGCCGCATGGGCGGGCGCCCTCGGAGTCGAGCGCGGGCCTGGCCGAGACCTAATCCCCCTACCCTGCCGCCGGCCCGGTGCCGGGCTTCACCCGCGGCAGCGGCCGGCTGAGATAGGGCGAGCCGGGCACGAGAAAGCGCCAGGGCGCCTCGACCCCACGGCTGATGCCGATGCGGGTCGTCGCCGCGACCGTCACCGGCCCATGTGGCGGCTCAAAGGCGAAGGGCGCGCGATCGAGGGACAGGCCATCATGCGAGAGGTCGATACCGAGCGCCTGGGCGAGCCGGCCCGGCCCGGCGCAGAGGAGGCGCGGCGCGTCGAGCCCGCGGCGGGCGCGCATCGTCTCCAGACCTGCATTCGGTTCGAGCGCGCGCAGCAGCACGGCGCTGCCGGTCTCGCAGACGAGGTTGAGGCACCAGTGCAGGCCGTAGGAGCGGTAGACGTAGGCGCGGCCCGGCGGCCCGAACATGCTGGTGTTGCGCCGCGTCGGCCCACTGAAGCTGTGCGAGGCCGGATCGGTCCGATCGTAGGCCTCGGTCTCGACGACGAGACCGCCGACGCCGTCCACGAACAGGCGATAGCCGATCAACTCGGCGGCGACGGTCGCGGCGGGGCGGTCGAAGAAGGCCGGGCTCATTGCGACCGCGCCCGCCCGATCAGGACGCCTTCTGCAACTCGGCCCGAACCCGGGCGACGCCCGGCGGCTTGAGCTCCAGCGCCAGCCGCACCGCATCTTCGAGATAGGCTTGAGGGGTGATCCCGGCACGACCTGCCGCCCGCGACAGGGCGTTGGCCAGATCCGCGCTCAGCGCCACCTGAACCGTCTTGGCTTGCACAGGCGGGGCCGGTGCCGGCACCGTCTCGGCCGGCGGAAGTGTGGCTTCACCCGAAGCCTCCTCCCCCGAGGCCTTCCCACCCGAAGTCTTCCCACCCGAAATCTTGCCGCTCAGGGTTTCGCGCCGGCCGAGGGTGGCGAGATGGTCGGCGCGCTCGTTGCCGGCCTCGCCGGCATGGCCGCGCACCCAGGTCCAGCGCACGTCGCGGGCCGCAGCCAGCGCATCGAGGCGCTGCATCAGGTCGATGTTCTTCACCGGCCCCGTGGCGGTGCGCCAACCCCGCGCCTTCCAGCCGCGCATCCACTCGGTGACGGACTTGACCACGTACTGGCTGTCGCAGCGCATCTCGATCGCGGCGCCTTCGGGAAAATGCTCCAGGGCGCGGATCGCAGCGGTCAGTTCCATGCGGTTGTTGGTGGTGGCGCCCTCGCCACCATACAGCTCGATCGTCCCGGAGGGGGCCTGGATCACCGCCGCCCAGCCGCCGGGGCCGGGATTGGGGTCGCAGCCGCCATCCGCATAGACGATGGTTCGCATCGGTCCCATTCGCTTTCAGCCCCGTTCCTGCCATTTCCGAAGCGGGGCTCATACACCGAGGCTAATCTTTGGCCACGACCGGCGCGGCCGATAAGGCCTGCACCGGCGTCTCGCTGAGGCCGCACCGGGCAGCGGCGTCCGGCGGCAGCAGCGGATCGAGGAGCCCGCCCCGCCCTTCGAGGAAGGCGAGCGCCTGCTCGGCCGATGCCGCCTCGCGGCCGGGCATCTCGATCAGAAAATGCTCGAGCGCGTAGCGATAGCGGGCGATGCGCAGGGATGTTTCCAGGCGCACCCACGCCACGAGGCAGCGGTTCTCGGCGACCCGCATCGCGGCCTGCCGCACGTCCCAATCGTCGAGGCTCTTCGAGAACGGCAGGGCGCGCAGGCGCACCCCGTCCGCGTCGAAGACACGCCCGGCAACGGCCGCGAAGATCGGGATCAACCGGCCATCGGCGATTACATCGTCCGACAACCTGCGGTAGCGGGAATAGGGGGAGCGAAACGCCTCGGAGATCAAATCGTTGTGATAGGCGGGAATATCATCACGCCGCCAACGCGACGGCAGCACGCGGGCTCGGGTCAGGTTGGCGAGCACGTCCAGGAAGGCGGCATGGCCGTCGGCGGGCATCAGGAACCGCCATGCCCGGTCGCGCAGGATCGTTTCGTCGTCCGTGAGTGGAAAGGCCGAAGACGCCTCGCCGCGTTCATACGCGGCCACCGTCCCCGTGGTCTCGATCAGGCTGTTCCAGGCGCTCGGGGCCGGACGGCCGAAGTTGCCCTCCTGCGCGCAGGCGCCCAGCAGCAGGGTCAGAAGCAGACCGGCGGATCGAGAGCCGGAGCGCGTCACGAGCGGCGGCGGCGCGGAACCGGCAGAGCCTCCGCCTCCGGCATCCTCTCGTAGCGCACGCCCATGAACAGCAGGATCTGTCCGCGCGGCGCATCGTCCGCCTCGCGGCGGAAGCGGCGCGTCGTCGCGGGGGCGAAGGGTACGACGGAGCCGGTCGCGCCGCTCTCCCGGTGGCCCGGCTTCGCCGCAGGAGCGGTAGGGGACGGTGAGGAAGGCGTCTTGGAGGGGGCGATCGTTGAGGGCGTCATGGGCCTGTCCCGTCGATGTGTGTGGCGGCCGGCTCCCGCCCTGCGGCCTCCCGGAGCGGGCAGGCAGCATGGAGCGAGCGCTCGTCGTGAGCGGGACGGGCCCGCCCCGGCCGGGCGATCTCGAACGAACGTCAGCACGACGTGGTTAACGGAGTGTTTCAACGCACGCCGCATTCCGTATCCGCCCGCGGCGATGCGTGACCTCGGCGCGACCCGTTTCGAGGACGGCACGGTCCTTGCTCTGTCGTCTTTGCCCATGGCGGGCGTTTCCTCCCTTGACTTCGGCCCCGCGCGATCGCGCTGCGGGGCCGTTTCTTTGTCGGGCGGATTTTTTGGTGACGCCGGAGGTCCAAGCCACGCGTGCGAGGGCAGGTGCAACGGTGGCGTGCTGCGCTTGCTAACGAGGGGGGATGCCCGATATGCGGAGCCAACCCAACTTTGATCGAGCGAAGGACAAGGCAGGATGCGTCCGGACTTCACACGATTCGGCAGCCCGGCGCGCGGAGTGTCCGCGGCCCTGAGACTGGCGCCTCTCGCTCTGCTGGCTCTGCTGGCGGCGAGCCCGGCCCAGGCCCAGCGCGAGGACCAGGGGCTTCAACTCGGCTGCGCCAACGACTACTTCCGGCTCTGTGCCGGCGTCGATCCGAACAGCCAAGATGCCGACGCCTGCATGACCCGCAACCGCTCCCGCCTCTCGCCGGAGTGCAAGTCCGCCATCAGCGACTACGACCGGCGCAGCGGTGGCGCCTCGCAGTCCCGCGGCCAGCGCTAAAGCATCATCCCGAAAGCTGGCGGCCGGCTTTCGGAGAATGATGATGCAAAAACAAAAGCCTAGAGCATCGTCGTGGATCTGATATCCGGGACGATGCCCTAGGGCGCGGGCACACCTGAGCGGTCTGAACGAGGCGGGCTCGCCGAGAGCCCGCCGTTTCGCCCGCTGTTTCGGCGGACCGCGCGCAGCAATTCGGGGACGAGCATGGCGTTGACCGTCGCGGTCCAGATGGACCCGATCCAGTCGATCCGCATCGCGGGCGACACCACCTTCGGCCTGATGCTGGAGGCGCAGGCGCGGGGTCACAGCCTCTACACCTACACGCCGGATCGGCTCTCGATGCAGGGCCGGCTTGTGACGGCCTACGCCCAGCCCGTGACGGTGCAGGATGTCGAGGGCGCGCACGCGACCCTCGGCGCCCCCGAGCGCATCGACCTCGCCGAGGTCGATGTGGTGCTGATGCGCCAGGATCCGCCCTTCGACATGGCCTATGTCACGGCCACGCACATGCTGGAGAAGGTCGCCGGGCGCACCCTGGTGGTCAACGATCCGGCCGAGGTGCGGAACGCGCCGGAGAAGCTGTTCGTCCTCGACTTCCCCGAATTGATGCCGCCGACCCTGATCTCCCGCGACCGCGCCGAGATCGAGGCGTTCCGCAAGGAACACGGCACGGTCGCGATGAAGCCCCTGCACGGGCATGGCGGCGCGGCGGTGTTCCGGGTCTCGGAGGAGGATCCGAACTTCGGCTCGATGTTCGACCTGTTCTCCGCCACCTTCCGCGAGCAGTGGGTGGTGCAGCGCTTCCTTGAAAAAATCACCGAGGGCGACAAGCGCATCATTCTCGTGGACGGTGAGCCGATGGGCGCGATCAACCGCGTGCCGGCCAAGGGCGACATCCGCTCCAACATGGTCCGCGGCGGCGCGGCCGGCGCCTCCGAGCTGACCGAGCGCGAGCGCGAGATCTGCGCCACCATCGGCCCGGAGCTGAGACGCCGCGGCCTGATCCTCGTCGGCATCGACGTGATCGACGGGCATCTCACCGAGATCAACGTCACCTCGCCCACCGGCATCCGCACCATCAAGCGGCTCGGCGGCCCGGATCTCGCGGTGTCGGTCTGGGATGCGATCGAAGTCCGGCTCGCCGCCCGCCGCACCATCGGCGCTTGACGGCCATCCGAGACGGGCACGCCTCGGACAACCGGCCCTTCCCCGTCGCGATCAGCCCCTACCGAAACACCGGCAGCCCCAAGCCGATCAGGGCCAGACCGAGGATCAGCATGAAACCGGCCAGGGTTTCGGCCAGCGCCGCGCGCGCGCCGAAGCGGTGCGCCTGAGCCGCCAGCCCGACACCCGCGACAAGACAAGCGGTGCTCGCAACCATCAGCACGGGCGATCCAGCGAGCAGACGATATCCCAGCCTGCGACACAGCCGCTGCACGGCCTCAACCCAAGGGCATGGCCGCAAACGGGGAAACAATCCGCCGGGAGTTGCCCAGACGGCCGTGCAGTCGGGCATGAGGCTGACGGTTCGAACATCGATTTCGGCATCGGACCTGTTCCCGCCTCTCCCGCGGAAGCGGATGGCAGCGCGAAGACATGATGGATCGCGGGCGCGCCGCGTGGCGCAGGCCATTACGTGTCGTGGGGGCAAAAGGTTTGCCCGGCGCGCTTCTGACAGCCGTCCCCGTCATCGCCGCCTTTGACCCATGCGCTTTAACGCATGGGCACTTTATTCGTCCAGGATTTCTCGGCCATTCCAACGGCGATACACAGTTCCCTGCTGAGGATTGCTGGACATTTCGCACGCACCGACACTGTAAACACACCTCATAGGCCGATTCACTGATAGGCAGCGCCCGTCAATATTATATTTTCTCTGAGATGCAACGCCTGCGAAGGCGCTACAACGGGTTATTTTGGCAAATTGAAAACTCATTTAACTGATAATGCCAAATCATGATCGCAACAACATAATATTCAGACATTCTTTTGCAATTTAAAAGTGAGGCCATCCGAGCCCTTACCCGTCGATCCGCGCATCACGCCTCGCCTCGCGGCGTCGCATTGAGCTCGGCCCAATCGAGTTCCTCTTCCAGCACGAGATAGGCGTCGTCGCCGATCCGGCCGTTCCGGCGCAGGGTCAGGAGACGGTCGCGGGCGGCGTGGATCGCGCGGCGGCGGGGCTCGTCGGTCGGCAACCCTTCCGGGGCGAGGCCCTCCTCATGCGCCTCGGCCTGGGCCAGCGCGGCATGGAACTCGCGGCGCAGGGCATCCGCCGCTTCCGAGCGGTCGTCCTTCAGGGCCTCGACCGCAGCGCCGTAGGCCTCGGCCCGCGCCCGGCCGACCTCGCGGCCGACAGGATCGCTATCCTCCAGCCCGAGCCACCCCAGGATCGGGCGCAGGGTCAAGCCCTGGAGCACGAGCGTACCAATCACCACGCAGAAGGCCGTGAGCACGATCAGGTCGCGATAGGGAAACGCGCCGCCTTCGGGTCCGCCCTCGGGCAGGGCCAAGGCCGTGGCAATGGTGACGAGGCCGCGCATCCCCGACCACGAGACGGCAAAGCCGGCGCCGAGGCCGAGATCGCGGGCCGAGCCGTGATCGTCCGGCTGATCGGAGGCGACGCCGAAGCCGACATGGCGGATGGCGCTCGCCGGCAGCACCCAAGCGATGCGAACGAGGATCACGGTGACGACCACGGCTCCGGCAACCGAGGCGTAGGCGAATTCCTGCTCGGGCGTCATCCGCGCCAGGATCGGCCCGATCTGCTCGCCGATCAGCACGAAGGCGAGGACGTTGAGTACGAAGATCGCCGTTTCCCAGACCGCGTTCGAGATCACCCGCGGGCGCGGCGAGGTCTGGCCGGGGGCGCGGCGGGCCACGGTGATCGCGAAGCTCACCACGGTGAGCACCCCGGACAGTTCCATCGCCTCGGCGGCGATCCAGAGGCCGAAGGCGGCCGCGAACTGCAACACGATGACGCTGGCCGGCTCATCGACGCGGCGCAGGATCCGCAGGTAGACGAGCGCGGCGAGCGGCCCCGCCACGAGGCTGCCGACGACGCCGATCAGGAAGGCCGGCGCCACCTCGGCAACGGCGAAATGGCCGGTCATCGCCGCCGCCACGCCGAGCCGGTAGATCAGCAGCGAGGCGGCGTCGTTGAGGAGGCTTTCGCCGCGCAGGATCGTGGCGAGACGATGCGGCAGGGAGACGTGGTTGAGCACCGACAGCGCCGCCACGGCATCGGGCGGAGCCACGATCGCCCCGAGCACGATAGCGGCGGCGAGCGGCATGTCCGGCACGAGCCACAGCGCGACCGCCGCGACCGCCGCGGTCGTCGCCGCCACCGCGCCGATGGCGAGCCCGGCGATGGGGCGGGCGTTGCGCACGAGGTCGCGCAGGGACGTGCTGTAGCCGGCATCCATCAGCACCGGCGCCAGGAACAGGGCGAGCGCCAGTTCCGGATCGAGCGTGAGGCCCGGCACGCCGGGCACGAAGGCGAGGCCGACGCCGCCCAGGGCCAGGAAGGCCGGATAGGGCGCGCGCAGGCGCCGCGCCAGGGCAGCCAGCAGAACAGCGCCGACCAGGACGCCGACGATCCAATGGAACACGAACATGGAAAAGGGTGGATCCGACGCGCAGCCGTGACGATGACGGTGACGACGGAACGCCGGGCGATCGGTATTCTTTCCGAAACCCTCGGCCGGGCTATATTGACGCCGGCCGGGTGGCGATCAGATCACGCAAGGTCGTGATCGTGGAGGAATCCGCGACGCCATCGATGCGGGTCGGCCGGAAGTGGCGCTGGAAGGCGGTGACGACCGCACGCATCGCCGCATCGAACTCGCCGGTGACCGGCTGCTCGTAGCCGTAGAGGGCCAGCATCGCCTGCAGGGCCTCGACCGGCTGGCCGGTGTCGCCCATGGCGAAGAAGCGGCCATCCCGCACCGGCGCCGGCGGCACCCAGTGCCCGACGCCCTCGCGCGCCAGCCGCTCCCAGGGAAAGTCTTCGCCCGGATCCTCCTTGCGCGCGGGCGCCACGTCGGAATGGGCAAGAATGCGGGACCCGGGAATTGCGCGTCGGACGACGATGTCGCGGGCAAGCCGCGTCACCGCAGCGATCTGCGCCTCCGGATAGGGCGGGAGCCCGCCGGCATGGCCGGGATGAGCGATCTCGATGCCGATGGAACGGGAGTTGATGTCGCGTGCGCCCGCCCAGGCTCCGGCGCCCGCGTGCCAGGCGCGGTCGGCCTCCGGTACCATCTGGGCGATGCGTCCGTCCTCGAACACGAAGTAATGGGCCGAGACCTCGGCGGAGGGGTCGCACAGGCGGTCCAGCGCACCCTGCGCCGTCGGCATGCCGGTGTAGTGCAGGATCAGCATGTCGAGCGCCGCGCCGACCCGCGCGCCGCGATTGGGCGAGGCGATGACGGCCTGCGCCAGCGGGGTGTCGGGAGAGAAGCTCACGTCAGCCCCCGCTCGGCCGCGATCCGGTCCCAGGCGGCGTTGATGGCGGCGAGCCGGTGCGTCGCAATCGCCACCGCCTCCGGCGGCAATCCGCGGGCCAGCGCCCGGTCGGGATGGTTCTCGGCCACCAGCCGCCGGTACTGCGCCTTAAGGGCAGCGGGGTCGGCGGAGCGTTCGAGGCCGAGCACGAGGTAGGGGTCGTCGGCTAGCCGCACGTGCCGGGCGGCGATCCGGCGGAAGGCGGCCTCGTCGAGGCCGAAGATCCCGGCGACGGCGCGCAGGTAGCGCTCCTCGCCCTCGTGGATCGCCCCGTCGGCGGTGGCGATGTGGAACAGGCCGTCGAGCACGTCCTCCAGCAGGGCCGGCTCCTCACCGAAGGTCGCAGCGAGCTGTCCGGCATAGGCCTCGAAGCCGTCGGTCGTCGCCTTGGCGAGATCGAACAGGCGCTGGACGCCCGCGCGCGCCTCGGGCTCGACCTGCACCACCCGCCCGAAGGCCTGAACCTCGGACTCGGTCACGACACCGTCGGACTTCGCCATCTTGGCCGCGAGCGCCACGAGGCCCGTCGTGAACAGGACGTCGCGGGGCGTCGGGCCAAAGGGCGCGCCCTCGCGATCGACGAGAAAGTGGCCGGCGACCGATCCGACCAGCGCTCCGATCGGCCCACCGACCAGCACGCCGATCCCGGCCCCGCCGATCTTGCCCCATAGGCCAGTGCTCATCGGGCGCCGCCCGCACGAGGAGAACGGGAGAGTCGGGGCGTCAGTGCGGGCAAGAGCGGTTCCGAGGTCATTCGGCGGGAGCGTTCGTTGGAGCTAAACGCCGCAAAGCGTACCGCAGCACAAGCCCGGCGCGTTATCCGATCGCAAAAGAAAAGGGCCGGGGCTCGCCGCCCCGGCCCTTCCCCATGAACCGCGTCGCGATCAGCGGCAGTAGACGTTGCCGTACTCGTCGCGGAACGTGCCGTAGGGGCAGCGCGGCGCCGTCGCGGCACCGGCGATGGCACCACCCGCGCCGCCGATCGCGGCACCGGCCAGCGCGCCGCCCGCACGTCCGGTCGCAAGGCCGCCAACCGCCGCGCCAAGGCCCGCACCGAGGGCGCCGCCGCCCAGAGCCCGATCCTGAGGCGTGTTGCAGGCACCGAGCGAGAGCGCGAGGCTGCCCGCGAGGGCGGCGGCAATGAGTCTCTTCATGGTGGTCCGAACTCCCTTGTGCATCGGCGATCGGGCCATTTGCCGGTGCGGGGCACCGTTTTGGCCTTGGTTTGTCACCGGCTGCCATCGACGGCACATGAAACGGCCAAGATTGGGGCAGGTTGCATCGGCGCATGACTTTTCGCCCTGCGCCTGCCATCTGAAGGCGCGCCTGTTGCAAAATCGCCCGGTTTCGGCCCGCTGCCGACGGGCCTCTGTCCGAGGATCACCATGCCCAAAGCCAGCCTGATCGTCCGCAAGGCCGCCGTCCGGCCCGATCTCGTCGTCGACACGGTGACCCTCGACCACGCGGCCCGGGGGCAGGCCCACGCGCATCTGACCACGGCGGGAGGCTTGTCCGTCGATCTCCACCTGGATCGTGCCGCGGGCCTTGAGGACGGCGACGCGCTGAAGCTCGAAGACGGGCGCCTCGTGGCCGTGCGTGCCGCCGAGGAAGCGCTTCTGGAAGTCCGCGCCGGCAACCCGGCGCGCCTGCTGCGCCTCGCCTGGCAGCTCGGCGGCGAGCATGTCCCCGCGGAGGTCGGCGCGGAGGTTCTCTACGTGCCGGCCAGCGCCGCCGAACTGATCCGTGGGGCCGGCTGCTCGGCCCATCCCGTGAACCGCCCCTTCAAACCGGAGAAGGCTGCGCACGATCACAGCCAGTGCGGCCACGACCATCATCACCACGGCCACGAGGCCCATACGCATGATGATCATGCTCATGAAGCCCATGCTGATCATGACCACGATCACGGTCACAGCCACGCCCACGGAGGCTGCGGGCATGACCACAGCCATGACCATGGCCATAACCACCGCCACGAACACTGAGCGGCTCCGAACGCCATCGAGACGCTTTGGGATTCGCGTGAGCGGCGGGGCATGCCCCGCCGCCACGGCCCGGAACACGTTGCAGAGCGTGATGGTTAACCGGAAAGTCAAATTCCGGGGGAAGCCATGACGGAAATCAGCGTCTTCCAGAACGGCGACGGACTCTGGGCGGTGACCGTTCAAGGTCTCGTCGTCACCGATTTGACCAAGGAGAGCGCGGAAGCCTTCGCAGCAAGTATTCTCAGACTTGGCGATCAGCAGCCCGCGCAAGAATCATAGCCGACGGGCGGCGATCCAGTCTGTCACCAGACCCTGGTTCGACCGTGCCCGGCCTGTGCGCATGGCCCGCAAAAGGGGTGCTTCAAACTTCCCCAACCAGCCTGCAACTTGTGCAGATCTCCGACCCCGACAAGGACACGGGACGTCCGTTCCGGTATTGAAGAGCCGGCAAACGCGCAAAGCGCTTCGACTTGGTGTCTCTCCTGAAACGCCCCTTCGCCATCGCGGTGAGAGGAAACGATCGGTGATGAAACGTCTGTGAGGCACTCTCATCGGCGTTGCACAGGCGGAATCCGGTTCAAATCGGTGCCGCATCAGGAGGGATGACGTGCAGCAGGCTCAAGCAAGCCGCGAAGATCGGATCAGGGCCGTGGCCGCCGTGATCGCGCAGCATGACGTTACCAGCAGACAACTGCCCAGCAGCGGCCGACTGCCCCATGACCTCGCCCGCGCACTCGCCGAACGTGCGGTCGATGCCGTGATGGCAGCCGACAGCACCATGCGTCAGCAATCCTCGAACGGTGTATGAAACCCGGGAGTTGATCCGACCCGATGGAATGAGGTCGGCGCCTCTCGCTGTTTGTTTCGACGCGCGTGATGCCGACGCGGCTTCGACCGTTGCGCCCGCCTCCTGGCAAACGCTCCGGTCCCGCAATGGCGGTGCTCATCCCTTTTGAGGCTGGCCGATGCGTGGTATCCGGCCGCGCATTGCGTACATCGTCCTCACGGACGGCTTGCTTCCTGCGGAAGCAAGCAAATCCAACGCTTGCCGCATCGGCTTATCCCCGGCCGCTCAGGACGAGGCTCGAAGCGAACCGGCATCGAAACGGAACAGGGCGCACGTGTCGACCCCGGCTGAAAAACTGAACGCACTCAGCGGATGGCGCTTCAGCGTCGCACCGATGATGGATTGGACCGACCGGCAGTGCCGCGCGTTCCACCGAACCCTGTCGCGCCGGGCGCGGCTCTATACCGAGATGGTCACGACCGGGGCCGTGCTGCACGGGGACCGGGAGCGGCTGCTCGGCTTCGACGCCGGCGAGCAGCCGGTGGCGGTGCAGCTCGGCGGCTCGAATCCGGACGACCTTGCGGCGGCGGCGCGGATCGCCGCCGATTTCGGTTACGCCGAGATCAACCTCAACGTCGGCTGCCCCTCCGACCGGGTGCAGGAGGGACGCTTCGGCGCTTGCCTGATGCGCGAGCCAAGCCTCGTGGGTGCCTGCGTGGCGGCCATGAAGGCGGCCGTCCCGGTGCCGGTGACCGTGAAGTGCCGCCTGGGTGTCGATGATCAGGAGATCGAGGAAGCCCTCGATGCCGTGGCCGACGCCGTGATCGCGGCGGGGGTCGACGGCCTCGTCGTGCATGCTCGCAAGGCTTGGCTCAAAGGTCTCTCGCCGCGTGAGAACCGAGACGTGCCGCCGCTCGATTACGGCCGTGTCGCCCGGCTGAAGCGGGCGCATCCGGATCTGCCGATCGCGGTCAATGGCGGGATCGCCGACATCGCCGCCGCCAAGGCCCGGCTCGACGACGTCGACGGCGTGATGATCGGCCGGGCCGCCTACACCGAGCCGGCGCTGCTGCTCGATGTCGATACCGAACTGTTCGGCGAACCGGGCCCCGTGGCCGACGCCTTCGCCGCGATCGAGGCCTTCGAGCCGATCGTCGCGGCAGGGCTCGAACGGGGCCTGCGGCTTCATGCCTATACCCGGCACATGCTCGGCCTGTTCAACGGGCGGCCCGGCGCGCGGGCCTATCGCCGGCATCTCGCCACCGCCGGCATGGGCCCGGAGGCGGGCCTTGCCACCCTGCGCGAGGCGGTGGCCAAGGTGTCCCGGGAACGTCCGCCGGCCTCCGAAGCGGCGTGATTCCGCGCGATCGACGGCAAGCGCGGTCGGATCACGGCGTCACGCGGCGCGGCGTTTCCGGCCGTTCCAGATCTCAAGCAGGGTCGGGAGTTCGCTCGCCGGAACCGGCGGGCTGAACAGGTAGCCCTGCGCCTCGTCGCAGCCCTCCTCGCGCAGCCAAGCGAGTTGCTCCGGTGTCTCGACACCTTCCGCGGTCGTCGTCATCCCGAGGCTGGAGGCGAGGCTGACCACCGCCCGCACGATGAAACCGGAGCCCTGCTCCACCGTCAGGTCGCGGGTGAAGGACTGATCGACCTTCATCTTGTCGAAGGGGAAGCTGCGCAGGTAGCTCAGGCTGGAATAGCCGGTGCCGAAATCGTCCATGGCGATCCGGGCTCCGAGGTCGCGCAGCCCGTGCAGGATCGCCACCGTGGCGCTGCCGTTCACCAGCAGCACGCTCTCGGTGATCTCCAGTTCGAGGCGGCGGGCGGAGAGGCCGCTCGCGGCGAGCGCCGCCTGTACCGTCTCGATCAGCGCGATCGAGGTGAACTGCGCCGCCGAGACGTTGACCGCGACCTTGAGGCCCTCCGGCCAGCTTGCGGCTTCACGGCAGGCGCGACGAAGCACCCACTCGCCCAGGGGCACGATGAGGCCGATCTCCTCGGCGAGCGGTACGAACTCGGCCGGCGAGACCCGGCCGCGGGTCGGGTGGGTCCAGCGCAGCAGCGCCTCGAAGCCGCAGATGCGCTCCTCGGCGAGGTCGTAGATCGGCTGATAGTGCAGGTCGAACGCCTCCGCCTCGAAGGCGGCGCGCAGATCGAGTTCGAGGGCGCGCCGGGCCTGGAGGCGGGCATCCATCTGCGCCTCGAAGAACCGGAACACGCCGCGCCCGTCATCCTTGGCGCGGTAGAGGGCGACGTCGGCACATTGCATCAGCCGCTCGGGTTCCAGCCCGTCTCCGGGCGCGAGCGCGATGCCGATGCTGACGCCTACGATGACGGAGTGATGGGTCAGCGCATAGGGCGCGCTGACCACGTCGAGGATGCGACGGGCCAGGGTGGCGGCATCGGCCGGCGTCTCGACGCCCGCCTGGATGATCGCGAACTCGTCGCCGCCGAGACGGGCCACGGTGTCGACCTCGCGCAGGCAAGCCCTGAGGCGGTGCGCCACCGCCCGCAGCAACTCGTCGCCCACCGCGTGACCGAGGGTGTCGTTGACCTGCTTGAAGTTGTCGAGGTCGAGGCAGAGCACGGCAAAGCCGGTCTCGCGCCGGGCCTGGGTGATCGCCCCCTCGATCCGCTCGCGCAGCAGCACGCGGTTGGGCAGATCGGTGACGGCATCGTGCCGGGCCATGTGGGCGATGCGGGTCTCGGCGTTCCAGCGCTCGGTCGCCTCCTCGTAGATCGCCACGAAGCCACCACCGGCAATCGGCTGGATCTCGACGGCGACGACACGTCCGTCGGCGAGATGCTGGACTTGGGCCGGCACGGCATCGGCCCCCATCATCACGCCGATCTCGGCAATGCACTCGGCCTCGCTCCGGTCCGGCTGATCGCCGGCCCTGACATTGCTACGCAGCACTTCCAGCGCCGACATGCCGGGGGTCACGGCCCCCGGAGGCAACCTGTAGATCTCGTGGTAGCGGCGGTTGACTACCAGCAGCCGGTGATCGCGATCGTAGAGAAGGAAGCCGAGGGAGAGGGTATCGAGCGCCGCGTTCAGCCGGGCGATGCGATCGCCCAATGCGTCCTCGCGGTGCTTCAGGGCCGTGATGTCGGTGAGGATGGTCAGATCGGCTGCGTCACCGAGCCGATGGCGGTCGGCGAGCAGATGGCGCCCGTCGGCAAGTGCGACCTCGCCGGAGGCGGCTTCCGGGCGCAGACGCGCGGCCTTCTCCCGCTCGGCGAGGATGTCACGATCCGTGCGCAGTGCGAGGGTCGTGACGAGGATGGCGTCGAGTTCGGCAAGACCTGTTCGTGCGGCAGGCGGCGTCGGATCGGCGGCGATACCTCGAACGAGGCTTTCGGCGGCTTGCATCGCGCGGGTGAGGCTGCGGGCGAGCCGGCACAGAATCAGGCAGACGAGAACGAGGGTAAGGATGGCCGCGCCCCCGACGACCGTGAGCCTCAGGCCCGGCTCGGCGGAGAGCGAAGCCATCAGCGCAGCCGCGGCAAATCCGACGACGGTCAGGCACAGTTCAAAGCCTGCGCGCAGCAGATGCCCGCCAACCGTCTCGCGGCGGCCCTGACCGTTGCCCCGATCTGCGGCTCCCTGACCTTCGGCCTGCGCCTGCATCGGTCGTCCACACCCTTCTTTCGTTCCCGGCAAAATGACCGGATCCGGTTAAGAGTGCCTCACGGAAGGCCAACCGAAGGTCGGTTTCTTCGGGAGGGCAATCGGACGGAGCGTTCTGCGCGAGGACGGCGCTGGTCAGAACTTGCCGAGCAGCGGAAATTCCTGGCTCAGCGTCGATTCGGAAGGCAGCGGCGCCTCGCGGCGGCGCGGCTTGCGGTTGAGCACCTGTTTCAGCTTCGTCTTCAGGAGGTTGATGTCGAACGGCTTGAGGATGAAGGCGTCGGCGCCCGCGACGTGGGCGTGGTTGATGTCCTCGAAGTCGAACGAGGACTCGGTGAGGATGAAGGGCGTGTTCATCAGGCTGTCGTCGGCCCGGATCTCGCGCAGGAGCTGAAGCCCGTCCATCGGCTCCATGGTGAGATCGGAAATGACGAGGGCGTAGCGGCGCTCCCGCATACGGACGAGGGCCTCGGCTGCGTCCGATACGCCCTCGACGTCCGGGAAACCGAGGCGGGTCATCAGCTCGATGATCAGCCGCAGGAGCTTGGGCTGGTCATCGACGATGAGGATGGGAAGCGTGTCGCTCATGGCGTCCGGGGTCGCATCTCAACGGGGTCTCTGAAGGGCGGGCTGGCGGCAGCCCGCCCGCTCAAACGAACAGATGATCGATGCCCTGCTTGGCCATCGATTCGGCTTGGAGCGTGACGGCCAGGCCGTGGATCGCGCTGCCCTTGGGCGTGCCCCGCTGCAGCATCGGCAGAAGGCCGGATTTGGCGAAATGCGGCTCGTTGGCGGTCGTGCGGCTCACCGTGGTGAAGGAGCTGACGAATTCCCGTTTGGCGATCTCGCGCCACTCGACGATCTGCACGTCGCGGTGGCGCGAATCGGCGGCAATCCGCTGGAAGGTCTCGTTGACCGACTGGCGTTCGCCCTCGACGACCTGGATCGCGAAATTCTGGTCGATGATCAGAAAGCTCGTGATCACGGCGAACTCGTTCTTCTTCTGAGCCTGACGGGTGATGTCACCGATCTGCTTGGCGCGCAGAGCCGGCTCGTTCGAGATGGTCAGGCGTGAGAAGTAGATCAGGTGGACGAGGCTCGTCCTCTTGTTCTTCATGAATCCCGTCCGACACGACAACTCCCGGCGACACTAACGGGGATGGCGATAACGGGCCGTAAACACGGCCGGACCCGGCAGAATCTGCCGCTCGCCCCATGCCTGCCCGTCCGAAACTGCCGAGCCCCGGCAAATCCACTCCAAAGATACCAATGACTTAGCTCTGGCACGCGCGTTGCGCTCTCGATTTCAGATCCACCGCTTCATGCGGTCTTTTGGAGCGAGCGAACGCCATGGACGTCTTTTCCGCGCTTCAGACCGCGGTTTCGGGCCTGAAGGCGCAGTCCTTCTCGCTGAGCAACATCTCGGGCAACATCGCGAACTCGCAGACGACCGGCTACAAGCGCATCGATACAAGCTTCGTCGACATGCTCGTCGACGGCGACGCGAAGAGCCAGACCGCGGGCTCGGTCGGTGCCTTCTCGGAGCTCACCAACTCGATCCAGGGCAACAAGGTCTCGACCGGCGTCTCCACCAACATGGCGCTCGACGGCCAGGGCTTCTTCGCGGTTCGCAAGAAGACCACCGATACCGGCGGCGGCGAGGCCTTCTCCACCGCCAACCTCTATACTCGCCGCGGCGATTTCGCCCCGGACAAGGACGGTTACCTCGTCAACAGCGCGGGCGCCTACCTCGTCGGCGCGAGCCTCGACCCGGTCACCGGCCAGACCAACGGCACCGGTCCGATCAAGATTTCGAACGCGATCATCCCGGCCAAGCCGACGACGACGCTCACCTACTCGGCCAACCTGCCCAAATCCCCCGCCACGACCAACGCCGCTTCGACGCAGGGCCTGCTCTCCGCCTTCACCGACGGGACCGACGCGCGGGTGACGCCGACCAACGGCCGGACCGGCGGCACCGTCTCCCAAACCAATGCGCAGAGCTTCATCGACAACAGCATCGCCGGACCGGCCCTGACCGTCTACACCGCCTCCGGTGCCCCCGTGAGCGTTCAGAGCCGGTGGGCGAAGGTGGCCGCCGCCGACACCGCGACCGGCACGAGCGACACCTGGAACCTGTTCACCGCCGACAAGACCAGCGTCACCGGCAACCAGTCGAGCTGGACCAATATCGGCCAGGCCTTCACCTTCAGCCCCAGCGGGCAGATGACCGCCCCGACCGGGAAGACGGTTCCGATCAGCAATCTGACCGTCGACGGCGTCAATGTCGGCGAGGTCACCCTCGATCTCAGCGGAGGCCTCACGCAATACGCCGCAGCCTCCGGCACCGTGACGACCAACGACCTCAAGCAGAACGGCTACGCCTCTGGCACGCTGAACTCCGTCGAAGTCGGCGAGAACGGCATCATCAGCGGCAAGTACTCCAACGGCTCGGTGATCGGGCTGGCCCGGGTCGAGGTGGCGCAGTTCGTCAATCCCGACGGGCTGAAACCGGATTCGATGGGCAACTACCAGCAGACCGTCGCCTCGGGCGAGGCCATCAGCGGGCTCAAGGATTCGACCGTGGTCGGGGCAAACGTCGAGCAGTCGAATACGGACATTGCCGCGGAATTTTCGAAGATGATCGTTACCCAACAGGCCTACTCTGCCAACACCCGGGTGATGTCGACGGCGCAGACGATGATCTCCGATCTCTTGAACGTCATCCGCTGACGAACCCCTGAGGGAGGAGAAGCGCCTTGGCCCTCGACGCGTTCAGCACGGCCACCGCCGGCCTGCGGGTCACGCAGGCTCAGATCGGGGTCGTCTCGCAGAACATCGCCAATGTCGGCACCGCCGGCTATGTCCGGCGCACGCTCTCTCCGATCACGTCGGGCTCGGGGAATGCGGGCGTCGCCACCGGCACGGTCGCGCGGGCGCTCGACGCGGCCGCGCTCAAGCAGCTCCGCGCCGAAAGCTCGGGGGCGGCCTACACCTCGCTGATGTCGAAGACCCGCACGCAGCTCGACACGCTCTACGGGCGGCCCGGAGACGCCTCGGCGCTCGACGGGGTGTTCAACAACTTCACGCTCTCGCTTCAGACCCTGGCCGCCAACCCGACATCGACGGCCGCACGGGCGACGGTGCTCAGCGCGGCCAACGACGTCGCCACGCGCATCGGCAGCGCCGCCAACGGGGTGCAGGCCCTGCGCTCGGGGCTGGAATCGCAACTCGCCAGCGACACCGAGAAGGCCAGCGGCCTGCTCGCGCAGCTGGCCAAGCTCAACACCCGCATCGTCGCGACTGCGACCGGCGACGCGAGCCGCCCCGAACTGGAGGATCAGCGCGACCAAGCGCTCACCAGCCTGTCGGGCCTCATCGACATCAACGCCGTCCCCCAGAGCGATGGCAGCGTGAGCGTGCTGACCAGCTCGGGCGTCACCCTGCTCGATCGCTCCAACGCCGCCTCGCTCCGCTTCGATGCCCGCGGCACGCTCTCGGCCAACGCGCTCTATGCCACCGACCCGTCGCAGAGCGGCGTCGGCACCATCGTCGCGTCGACGCCCGGTGGCGGCAAGATCGACCTGCTCGGCTCCGGGGCGATCCGCTCCGGCTCGATCGCCGCTGCAATCGAGCTGCGCGATACGGTGTTGCCGCAGGCCCAGCGCCAGCTCGACGACCTCGCGGCGGGGCTGTCGCGCGCAATGTCCGACCGTCTGGCCACCGGCACGGCCCCCACCGACGGCACCAAGGGGGGCTTCGACATCGACCTGACCGGTCTTTCGGCCGGCAACGCCATCACCCTGACGGTACAGGACGGGAGCGGCAAGCAGCGCAATCTCATCCTGATGCCCTCCTATCAGAATCCGGCCCCCGCAATTCCCGCCGGCGCCACAGACGACGCGAACGCCACGGTAATCCCGTTCACGATCCGGCGGCCCGATGCGACCCCCGCCCGCACCGCGGACGAGATCCGCGGCGCGATCACCGCGGCGTTGGGCGGGGGATACACGGTGTCGAGCGTGCCGGGCGGCGAGGCCGGCGCGATGCGCATCCTCTCGAGCGGGGGGGCCACCCTGATCGCGGCGAGCGCCAGCGTGACGCAAGTCACCTCGGCGAGCGACATCAAGGGCTCCACCACGCAGCTTCCGCTCTTCGTCGACGGCGCCTCCGCCACGCTCTACACCGGCTCCTTCGACGGCGGCTCGCAGCTCACGGGCTTCGCACAGCGCATCGCCGTGAATCCCGCGGTGGTCGGCAGCGCCGGAAGCCTCGTCGGCATCACCGGGACGGGCGTGTCGAGCGGAATCGGCGACGGGACCCGGCCGCAGGCGCTGTTCACCGCGCTGACGGGGGCCCAGCGTCTCTTCTCCTCGTCGAGCGGCATCAGCGGCATCGACGCCCCGACGCGGTCGAGCGTCGCCGACTTCGTCCAGGGCGTCATCTCGGTGCAGGGCGCGGCGGCGGCGGCGGCGCAGGATCTCGACGAGGGACAAAGCATCGCCCTCTCGACGGCGCAGGGGCGCTTCGCTTCCGCCTCGGGCGTCAACATCGACGAGGAGATGTCGAACCTGATCGCGCTCCAGCAGGCCTACGCGGCCAACGCCCGCGTGCTCACCGCCGCCCGCGACATGATCGACACCCTACTCAGGATCTAGAGCATCGTCCTGGATACCGGATCCAGGACGATGCTCTCGCCTTTCGTTTTTGCATCATCTTCTTCCGAAAGCCGGCAACCCGCTTTCGGGACGATGCTCTAGGTACGGAGCCGCCGATGACCATCACCGCTTTCGCCGCCGGCACCTACCGCTTCGACCGTCAGTCGGCGAGCCTCGTCGCCATGAAGAACCAGCTCGATGGGCTAGCGCAGCAGCTCTCGACCGGGCGCACCGCCGAAACCTATGGCGGCCTGGGCGTGGCGCGCACGACGAGCTTGAGCGCGCACGCGGCGATCAGCGCCCAGGACGGCTACCTCGCAGCGATCGGCTCGGCCGAGACCCGGGTGAAACTGACGAGCGCCAGCCTCACGCAGCTCAAGTCGCTCTCCGACAGCACCCGCTCGAACCTCACCGGAATCGTCTCTTCCCGTAATGAGAAGCTGCCGGCGACCACCGTGCAGCTTGCTGCCAACAACCTCTCGGCGGCCGTCGATGCCCTGAACCAGCAGGCGGGCGGGGTCTACGTCTTCTCGGGGCGGGCGACCGACACGGCGCCGGTCGTTTCCGAGCAAGCCATTATGAACGGTGTTCCGGCGGAGGGCCTCGACGGCCTCAAAGCCATGATCGCCGAGCAGAAGAAGGCCGATCTCGGCCCCTCGGGCAACGGCCGCCTGACCCAGAGCGTCGGCCCCCGGACGATCGGTCTGTCCGAGGATTCCAGCGCCGAAGCGAGGGCGAATTTCGGCTTCACCCTCATGGCCGCGTCGAGTTCGAACAGCACCACGCTCGGCGCGAACGTCGTCGCCGGATCGAAGCCGGACGTCGGCTTGAGCTTTGCCGAGCAGCCTGCCGAGGGCGCTCAGGTGCGGGTGGTGGTTCAGCTCGCCGACGGCAGTCAGAAGACTCTCGACCTCACGGCCCGTGCGGGCGAGGCCGGCAACGCGGCTGGAGCTTTCTCCATCGGAGCCACCAAGGAAGACACCGCCGCGAACCTGAAGCGGGCGCTCGGCGGGGCCGACATCGCCAGCGTGCAGAGCGCGAGCCCGCCCGGCGTGGCGGCGGCCTTCACCAACGGCCGAGCCGCCACGGCGACCCTTACGGTCGGCAGCAATCCCTCGGCCGGCGACACGATCACGCTAAAGCTCGGCATGCATGACGGCACGACCAAGTCGATCACCCTGACCGCCGCCGCGACCGCCGATTCCGGCTCCGCGACGACGTTCGCCATCGGTGCGACGCCGGAGGAGACCACCGCGAACCTCTCCCGCTCGCTCCAGAACGCCCTGACGACGGCGGCCAACACCGAACTCTCGGCGAGTTCGACCGGCCGGGCCTCGCTCAACTTCTTCGAGGGCTCGCCCGCCGCCGGCCTGAGCCCGCGGCGCGTCGCGGCGGACGGCAACGGCTACGCCGAGACGGCCAGCGCCAAGACCGTGATCTGGTACAAGGGCGACACCTCCGCCGACCCTCGGGCGACGGCGACCGTGCAGGCCGGCACCAGCCGGACGGTCGAGATCGGCGCGCAGGCCAACGAGGAGGGGATCCGCCGGACGCTTGCCGGGATCGCCGCAATGGCAGCGGAGAACTTCACCACCGGGACCGGCACGGTCGACACGGCGCGTTTCGAGGCGGTCTCCACCCGGGCGGCGAACCTCCTCACCGCGGGCGACGGCCAGCAGAGCCTGGAGCAGCTCGGCACCGATTTCGGCCTGGCGGCCAGCAGCATGGCCAACGCGAAATCGGTGGCCAACACCACCAAGGCGACCCTGCAGGACTCCCTCGACGGGGTCGATACGGTCTCGACGGAAGAGGTCGCGGCCAAGCTCCTGAGCCTGCAGACGCAGTTGCAGGCGAGCTACAAGGTCACCTCGATCCTCTCCGAGATGAGCCTCGTCAACTATCTCCGCTGATCCGGTTTCCGCTTGCTACAAGCGAGAAGCCTCCAGCATCGTCCTGGATACCGGATCCAGGACGATGCTGGAGGCTTTTGTTTTTGCATCATTTTTCCGAAAGCCGGAAGCCGCCTTTCGGGATGATGCTCTATCGCTCACCCTGCGCGCTGCGCTCACGGAGCCAAAAACGAAAGCGGCCCGAGGATGCCTCGGGCCGCTCGTTCGTCTGGTTCTTTTACTCGGCCGCGTCCGGCGTATCGGTCTTCTCGGGAGCAGCCTCGTCCTCGGGGCCCTTGTAGCGGGTCCGGCGGCGACGGGGCTTCGGCGCGGGCGCGTCCTCGTCCGACGACGGCACTTCGGCGGCAGGGGCCGCCTCGCGCGGCTCCGGCGCGGATCGCGCGGCCGGGGCCTCGGGGGCCGGCGTAGGATTGCGGGTCGCCGTCATCAGGAAGGCGGGCAGCGCCGACGGATCGGCGGCCTCGGCCGCAGCGGCGCGGCTGGCCTCGCTCGCACGACCGCGCCCACGCCGCGGCGCCGGGCTTTCGGAACGCGGGGGCGCCTCGGACCGTGCCGCAGGCTCGGCGCGGGTGTCCTGACGCGGCTCTTGCCTTGTTTCCTGCCGTGCTTCTTGCCGCGATTCCTGGCGGGGCTCCTGACGCGGTGCCTCGGGGAACTCGCCGCGACCGTTCTCGAAGCGGGCAGCGTCGCGACGGTTCTCGCGACCCTGCGGCTCGCGACCTTGGTTGTCGCGGCTTTGAGATTCACGGCCTTGGTTGTCACGGCCTTGGTTGTCACGGCCTTCTTGGGGCTGTTGCCCGAAATCCTGCCGATAGTCCTGACGCCGGTCCTGGCGGTAATCCTGCCGCGGGCCGTCCTGACGGGGGTAGTCCTGACGATCCTGGCGCTCAGGCCGGTCCTGGCGCTCGGATCGATCTTGGCGCTCGGGCCGATCTTGGCGATCCTGACGGAAGTCCTGCCGCGGCTCGCCGCGGTTATAATCCTGCCGGTTGCCCTCGAAGCGCTGGCCCCGGTCGTTGCGATCGTTGCGCTCGCGCCCCTGGTCGCGGGGCTGGAAGCGCTGGTTGCGATCATTGCGATCATTGCGCTGGGGCCTGCCGTCGAAGTCGTGGCGCTCGAACGGCTGCGGCTGCTGCGTCGGGTCGCCGTACTCGTCGGTGCCGTAGCCGAGACCCTGGCGACCGCCCTCGGCGCCCTGGCCCTGACCGGTCTCGTCGTCGCCTTCCTCGTCCTCGTCGAAGCCGTTGCGGGCATAGCCCTGCGTGACCTGCGGACGGCCGGGCTCCTGAGCGCCGGTGATGATCCGGAAATAGTGCTCGCCGTGCTGGAAGTAGTTCTCGGCGGCGACCGGATCGCCGCTCGCGAGAGCGTCGCGCGCAAGCTGCGCGTACTTGTCGGCGATATGCTGTGCGGTGCCGCGAATTTTGACGTCGGGACCGTTCGACTCGTAGGAGCGCGTCAGCGGATTCGGACCCTTGGGCCGATTGCGACCCCGCATCCGTCGATTCTGGTTTGGTCTCATCGGCCTCGATTGACCCTCGTTACCTGTCGCTCAGCGTGACTGACAGTGCAGGAGCTTGGCTCGCGGACAGGGCGAGCCGGGCGCAGAGCGCCCGACCGCGCTTCATTCCGCGATATTTGCCGTTCGTCTGGTGGCTGCGCTCGGTTTTGGCGCGCCGCGAGACATCCCTCGACTGTCAGGTTCGATATCACCGAGCCTAGCCGCGACTGCCGGAGCGCGTCCGCTCGATGGTGGGAAGACCGTCCGAAGCCGGAGGACACGGTCAAAACCGATCCTACCGATACCGTTTGAAAGAGTGCCTCACAAAACTCCCGGTTCTCGGGAGCTCCCTTTGGCCGGTGGGGCGCAGCGGGAGTTTTGTGAGAGACGCTCAACGGACCATTGGCGGCCTGCATCCCTAAGCTAGTGACTGACGCCCTCGACAACAAGCATTTTTTCGTGTCCGAGGCGGCTTATGCCGGAATTGTGCGGGTCTATCGGTCATTCGCGCCACAGACCGGCGCGAAATCCGCTCCCTCGATCCGTCACCTGCCCGCCAAGGATGGCCGAAGCGTGACGACCCGGTCGTGGCCGGCGAGGTCCCGGCCGACGCCGATGACCTCGAATCCCGCCTCCTGCGCGAGACGGGTCAGGGCGTTTCCCTGATCGTAGCCGATCTCCAGCACGAGCGCGCCGTGCGCCGAGAGCAGACCCGGCCGCCGCGCGACATCCGCGAGGATTGACCGATAGGCGTCGAGGCCGTCGGCCCCGCCATCGAGGGCGGCGCGCGGATCGTGCCCGCGAACCTCCGGTTCGAGCGTTTCGATGACGGGGGTGGCGATGTAGGGCGGGTTTGAGACGATGAGGTCGAACGGCCCCTTCAGCGCATCGAGCCAGGAACCGCACAGGAAGGCGGCCCGATCGGCGACACCGTTCGCCGCCGCGTTCCGCCAGGCGACCGCCAGCGCCGCCGCCGACCGGTCGAGGCCGATGCCGAGCGCCCCCGGCCGCTCGTGCAGCAGAGCCACGAGGATGCAGCCGGATCCGGTGCCGAGATCGATCAGGCGCAGCGGCCGCTCGGGCAGCAGACGGAGGGCCGTCTCCACCACGCTCTCGGTGTCGGGCCGCGGCACCAGCGTCTCCGGGCCGAGGGCGAAGGGCAGCCCCCAGAACTCCCAGGCGCCGAGGATCCGCGCCACTGGCTCACCCGCAAGCCGCCGCTCTGCCGCATGCCGGAGTGCCTCCGCACCGGCCGCACCAAGCGGCTCGCGTCCACGGAGCGTCAGATCGAGGGGAGTGAGCGAAAGGGCGTGCAGGGCGAGGAAGCGAGCGTCCGAGCGCGCATTCGGCAACCCGGCCTCCTCGAAGGTCCGGACAAGGTGCCGCAGCGCGGCCTCTAGGGGAAGCGTCGCAGCAAAGCGGGGGCTCATACCGGCCCCTGCCGTCACGCCATTCCCTCGGCGGCCAGCAACTCGGCCTGATGCTCGGTCACCAGGGCGTCGATCACCTCGTCGAGCGCCTGGCCGGCCATGACCTCCTCCAGCTTGTAGAGGGTCAGGTTGATGCGGTGGTCGGTGACGCGGCCTTGCGGGAAATTGTAGGTGCGGATGCGCTCCGAACGGTCGCCGGAGCCAACCTGCGCCTTGCGGTCGGCGGCCCGCGCCGAATCCTTGGCGGTGCGCTCGGCATCGAACAGCTTCGAACGCAGGAGGGACATCGCCCGGGCGCGGTTCTTGTGCTGCGAGCGCTCCTCCTGGACGAACACCACCACGCCGGTCGGCATATGGGTGATGCGGATCGCCGACTCCGTCTTGTTGACGTGCTGGCCGCCGGCGCCCTGCGCCCGCATGGTGTCGATCTTCAGGTCGGCCTCGTTGACGACGATGTCGACCTCTTCCGCCTCCGGCAGCACGGCGACCGTGGCGGCGGAAGTGTGGATGCGCCCCTGCGTCTCGGTGTCGGGCACGCGCTGGACGCGGTGGGCCCCGCTCTCGAACTTGAGGCGCGAGAACACCGAGCGGCCCTTCACTTCGGCCACGACCTCGCGATAGCCGCCGGCCGTGCCCTCGCTCTCCGAGATCACCTCGACGCGCCAGCCCTTCGACTCGGCGTATTTCGCGTACATGCGAAACAGGTCGCCCGCGAACAAGGCCGCCTCGTCACCGCCGGTGCCGGCGCGGATTTCGAGGATCGCGCTCTTCTCATCGGCCGCATCCTTGGGCAGCAGGATCAGTTGCAGCGCACGGTGGGCCTGTTCGAGCGCACCTTCCGCCTCCGGCTTCTCCTCGGCGGCGAGCGCGCGCATCTCCGGATCGCCGCCCGGCTCGTCGATCATCGCCCGGATGCCGGCCAGGTTGGCCTCCGCCAGCCGGTAATGATGGATCGCGGCCACGACGCCGTCGAGTTCGGACAATTCGCGGGAGAGCTGCACGATGCTCCCGGCATCGGCCGAACCGTCGGCGAGCTGCGCCGTGACGATGTCGTGCCGCGCCAGGATGGCGTCGAGGCGATCGGAAGGAATGGGGGTCATCGCCTGTCAGGATACTCGTCGATGGTGCGCGTCAAATCGGAACGGGACGGGGCGGATCGCACGGCCGCTTCGGCTGGCTCGCCGGAACGGCAAGGTTCATGGCGGTCCGACCGGCACCCGTTACCCGTGCG
This sequence comes from Methylorubrum extorquens, assembly GCF_024169925.1. Lineage (NCBI taxonomy): Bacteria > Pseudomonadati > Pseudomonadota > Alphaproteobacteria > Hyphomicrobiales > Methylobacteriaceae > Methylorubrum > Methylorubrum extorquens. The sequence continues at coordinate 99,436 of NZ_JALJXF010000001.1, read as the reverse complement.
GCGACCGGGAGGGAAGATGCGCCGGGTCCGGTCCGCCGCGCATCGGGGTCGTTCACGGGCCGCTCAAGCCGCAGCGGACCACGCCGACGCGGCGAGGACGACCTCCGCTGGCACGTTCACCCAGGTCTCGCCGTCGGGCGCGAGGTTGGCGGCGAGCCAGTCGCCGACGATCCGGTAACCGAGAGTGTATCCGAGCCAGCGCGGATGGCGCCCGCCGGCTCCGAAGAACCAGCCGGCGTGATCGTGATCGGGCGCCCGGAGTTCCGCCGCACTCGGGAGATGGGCCCGCAGAGCCGCGTCGTCCAGGGCGCATTCCCAGGGCTCGGGAGGGCCTGCGAAGAGCGTCCCGGCGAACTGTCCGGCCAGTCCCTCGCTGACGAGTGCCTCGCCCAGCGTGCGCCCGTATCCGGGGCCGGCGTAGCGCCGGCAATGGTGCACCTCGTGAGCGATCGTCCGCCGGATGTCGCCGGTGTCGAGGCTCGCCGCGAAGTTCGGATTGAGCGGATCGACGGTGAGCGCGCACAGACCCGGACGATAGGCGCGGCCGGCCGTGCCGACCTCCGGGATGACCGCCCCGGCCACGCGTTCCACGAGGATGTCCATCCGGAACGGCGGCAGGACGCCGGCCACGGCGTGCCGGGCCGTCTCGATCTCGGCCGCGATCCGCTCGCGCCAGGGCGCGAGGTCGCCTTCGGCCTCCAGCCAGTGCAGGTGCCAGTCCAAAGAATCCTCCGACCTAAATCGGCACGCCGTTCGCCTTGGCATAGGCGGCGAGCGCAGGCCGGACCGAGGCGCCGTCGGTCACCCGGGTCAGCTCGGCCTGGATCAACGCCGCGACCTCGCCGGCATCGGCGGAGAGCACCATCGCCTTGACCGGGCCGATCGAGGCCGGCGACATCGAGAAATCACGAAATCCGAGGCCGATCAGCGCCAGCGCCTCGAGCGGGCGCCCGCCGATCTCGCCGCAGACGGTGGCCGGGCAACCTTGCGCCGCGGCGCGCTCGGCGATGAGGCGGAAGGCGCGCATCGCCGCCCCGCACAGGGGATCGAAGCGGTTGGCCACGCGCCGGTTCTCGCGATCGACCGCGAACAGGAACTGCATCAGGTCGTTCGAACCGACCGAGAGGAAATCCGCCTCGCGGGCGATCTCGTCGATCTGGAACAGCAGCGAGGGCACCTCGACCATCGCGCCGAGGCGGCAATCGCTCGGCAGGGCGTAGCCGTGGCGGCGCAAGTGCGCCTTCTCGCGCTCGACGATGTCGCGGGCGCGGGTGAATTCCTCGACGGTGGCGACCATCGGGAACATGATCTTGATCGGGCGCCCGGCCGCAGCCTTCAGCAGCGCGCGCAATTGCACCCGCAGCAAAGCCGGCCGGTCGAGGCCGATGCGGATCGCCCGCCAGCCGAGCGCTGGGTTTTCCTCCTCGAGCGCCGGCATGTAGGGGAGGATCTTGTCGCCGCCGATGTCGAGGGTGCGGATCGTGACCGGAAGGTCGCCGGTCGCCGAATAGACCGCCTCATAGAGCGTCTGCTGCTCGGCCGCCGAGGGCATCCGCTCGGCGATCATGAATTGCAGCTCGGTGCGGAACAGGCCGACGCCCTCCGCCCCGGTCTCGTGCAGATGGGTCAGATCGACGAGGAGGCCCGCGTTGAGATGCAGGCCGATCTTCACGCCGTCGCGGGTGACGGCGGGCACGTCGCGCAGGGCCCGGTACTGCTCCTGCCGCCGGGCGCGCAGGCGCACCATCTCGGCGTAGGACGCCTCGACCTCGGGTGTCGGCCGGATCTGCACCTCGCCCGACAGGCCATCGACGATGATCGCGTCGCCAGCATCGCACAGGCTCGTGGCGTTGGCGATCTCGCCGACCGCCGGGATGCCGAGCGCGCGGGCGACGATGGCGATGTGGCTCGTCGGCCCGCCCTCCTCCAGCACCACGCCGCGTAAACGAGCCCGGTCGTAGTCGAGGAGTGCGGCCGGGCCCATGGAGCGGGCGACCAGGATCGCGTTCTCCGGCAGGCCGTCGCCGTTCCGCCCCTCCTGGCCGACGAGGCGGCGCAGCAGACGGTTTGCGAGGTCGTCGAGATCGTGCAGGCGGTCACGCAGATAGGGGTCGCTCTGGCGCAGCATCCGCGCGCGGTTGTCCGACTGCACCCGCTCGACCGCGGCCTCAGCGGTCAGGCCCGACTGGACCGCCTCGCGCATCCGCCGCAGCCAACCCTTGTCGTGGGCGAACATCCGCACGGTCTCGAGGATCTCGCGGGATTCGCCCGAACTGAGGCCGTCGCCGCGCTCGACCAGCTCGTCGATCGCCGAGCGCACGTCCTCGATCGCCTCTTCGAGCCGCTCCATCTCGCGCTCGACGTTTTCGGCGATCAGCAGCTTCACGACGATGCGCGGCTCGTGCAGCACGACGTGGCCGAGGCCGATCCCGTCGGCGAGCGCGACGCCGCGCTGGCTCACCGGGCGCCGCGCCGCGGTGCCGGCGCCGGGCGACAGCGCCTGGAGTTCGCCCGAGGCGATCAGCTCCGCCAGCACCATGGCGGTGGTCTGGAGCGCCTCGATCTCCTCCTCGGAATAGACGCGGTAGGTCTTGTTCTGGACCACCAGCACGCCGAGCGTATTCCCGGCCCGCAGCAGCGGCACGCCGAGGAAGGCGTGGTAGATCTCCTCGCCCGTTTCCGGCCGATACGAGAACGAGGGGTGCGACTGCGCGTCCGAGAGCGCCAGCGGTTCGGCGGTCTTGGCGATGAGGCCGACGAGGCCCTCGTCGGCGCGCATGCGGGTGATGTGGACCGCGTCGCGGTTCAGACCCTCGGTTGCAAACAGTTCGAGGGTGTTGTCATCCCGCACCACGTAGACCGAGCACACCTCGGCGATCACGTTCGCCGCGATGAGGACGACGATCCGATCAAGACGCTGCTGCGGACTGACCGGCTCCGCCATGGCTTCGCGGAGCCGGCGCAGCAGCAGGCGCGGGCCTCCGGGCGCAGCGGGCATCGTGTCGTCAATCCGGGTCGGCCGGCGCAACCCTGGCTGGTGAGCCGTGGGGCCGACGCCGACGGGAACGGTCAGGCCTGGTCGAGGCCGTATAGCGAGTGGAGCGTGCGCACGGCAAGCTCCGTGTAGGCAGCGTCGATCAGGACCGAGAACTTGATCTCGGAGGTGGTGATCGCGCGAATGTTGATACCCTTCTGAGCCAGCGCCCGGAAGGCCTTGGCTGCAACGCCTGCATGCGAACGCATGCCGACGCCGATCGCCGAAACCTTCACGACATCGGTGGCGCCCTCGATCTGGCCGAACTGGATCGTGTCCCGCTGGGCGTCGAGGATGGCGCGGGAACGCTCGTAATCGGCCGCCGGCACGGTGAAGGTCATGTCGGTGGTCGATTGGTCGCCCGACACGGTCTGGATGATCATGTCGACGTTGATGTTGGCATCCGCCAGCGGGCCGAAGATCGCCGCGGCGATGCCGGGGCTGTCTTTCACGGCGCGCAGGGTGATCTGCGCCTCGTCCTTCGAGAAGGCGATGCCGGTGATGATCTGCTGTTCCACGATTTGATCCTCGTCGCAGATGAGGGTGCCCGGCCGCGCGGCATCGGGGGGATCGAAGGAGGAGCGCACCGTGGTCGGCACCCGGTGCACCATGGCGAGCTCGACGGAGCGCACCTGGAGCACCTTGGCACCCAGGGATGCCATCTCCAGCATCTCCTCGAAGGTCACGCGCTCCATGCGCTGGGCCTTGGGCACCACGCGGGGATCGGTTGTGTAGACCCCGTCCACGTCGGTGTAGATGTCGCAGCGCTCGGCGCCGATGGCGGCGGCGATCGCCACGGCCGAGGTGTCCGAACCGCCGCGTCCCAGCGTCGCGATCCGGCCGGTCTGCGCATTCACGCCCTGGAAGCCGGCAATGACGGCGACCTCGCCGCGCTTGAAGCTCTCGTCGAGATTCGTCGGGTCGATGCCCTCGATCCGGGCCGAGCCATGCGCGTCGGAGGTGTGGATCGGGATCTGCCAGCCCTGCCAGGAGCGGGCCTTGATCCCGTCCTTGTTGAGCGCGATGGCCAGCAACCCCGAGGTGACCTGCTCGCCCGAGGCCACGACCGTGTCATACTCCGCCGCGCCGTAGAGCGGGTCGGCATCCTTGACCCAGCCGACCAGTTCGTTGGTCTTGCCCGACATCGCCGAGACCACGACCGCGACCTCGTAGCCGGCCGCGACCTCGCGGGCGACGTGGCGCGCCACGTTGCGGATGCGATCGACGGTGGCGACGGAGGTGCCGCCGAATTTCATCACCAAACGGGGCATGTCGCGTCCGGTCTGCTCATCTTGTCCTTCCGGTGCCGGCCGCGAGGCCGACGCGCCGCGCCACACGGAAAACAACACGGCGCGGCTGTACCGGGGATGCGACCGGCGGGTACAAGGGGCCCCCGGCCGTGTCAATCGGACGGACGGCAGGTTCAAACGATACGAAAGTGAGCCGGATGACGGGCGCCTCGATCGACCGGGACGAAGTGGCGCGCTTCGACGCCCTGGCCGCGCGCTGGTGGGACGAGCGCGGGCCGATGGCGGTTCTGCACAAGTTCAATCCGGTCCGGGTCGGCTACATCCGCGACGAGGCCTGCCGGGTCTTCGACCGCGACCCGGCCGCGCCCTTCCCCCTCGAGGGCCTGACGGTCATCGACATCGGCTGCGGCGGCGGCGTGCTGTCGGAGCCGCTGGCCCGGCTCGGCGCCACGGTCACGGGCCTCGATCCGGCGACCGGCAACATCGCGGCGGCCCGCGCCCATGCGGAAGCGGAAGGCCTCACCATCGACTACCGCGACGAGACCATCGAGGCGGTGGCCGCGCGCGGAGAGCGCTTCGACATCGTGCTCGCCATGGAAGTGGTCGAGCATGTCTCCGACCGCGCCGGCTTCCTGCGCGCCTGCTGCACGACGGTGAAGCCCGGCGGCCTGCTGTTTGCCGCCACCCTCAACCGGACCATGCGCTCCTTCGCGCTCGCCATCGTCGGCGCCGAGTACGTGCTGCGCTGGCTGCCGCGGGGCACCCACGATTGGGAGAAGTTCGTGACGCCGCGGGAACTCTCCGCCGACATCACGGCAGGCGGCCTCACCGTCACCGACACGACCGGCGTGGTCTACAATCCGCTGGGCGATTCCTGGCGCGCGAGCCGCGACACAGGGGTGAACTACATGGTGGCGGCGCACAGACCCGCCTGAACGAAGCGGACGGGCATTCGTTGACGGTTCTCCCAGGCAGAACGGAGACCCTCGGACATGCTCGAAAAGCTTCCGCACGCCGTCGGCGAGGCCCTGTCCGGCCTGAGGGCCGGCGCGGAGAAAGCCGCCTTCCATACGGTTGCAGTCGAGGCCCCCGCCACGCTCCGCGTGACGAGCGAGGCCTTCGCCGATACCGCACCGATCCCCGCCCGCTACACCGCGGACGGCGACGGGCTGTCGCCGCCGCTCGCCATCGCCGGGGTGCCGGACGGGGCCGCGGCACTCGTCCTGTTCGTGGAGGACCCGGACGCGCCCTCCCCTCACCCCTTCGTGCACCTCATCGCTTGGAATCTGAGGCCTGAGGCCCAAAACCTTCCCGAGGGGGCGTTCGCGAGCCCGGCGGGTGCGGGCGTCCGGTACGATCTCGGCCGCAACTCCTTCCAGAAGGACGGCTGGCTGCCGCCGGACCCGCCGACCGGCCACGGGCCGCACCATTACTTGTTCCAGGTCTTCGCCCTGGCCCGCCCCGCCGATCTGCCCGCCTCGCCGGGCCGCGGCGCCCTGCTCGACGCGCTCCGGGACAACGTGATCGCCAAGGGCCTGCTGACGGGGACCTATGAGCGGACCTGATGTCTTGAGGCGTGCGTATCTTGCGTTCACCGCGCGCGAGCGGGCATGACCGTGGTTGAACGCGGCACCCCGGCTGCGCCCGCCCGCACGCCGGGCGCGACGATGCGGGACGACCGGCGATGTGAGGGAGACGGCGCGGAATGAAGGCCCTGGTGTGCAGCCGGCTCGGCGGGCCGGAGGATCTTGGCATCGAGGACCTGCCCGATCCGGTGCCGGGCCCCGGCGAGGCGCTGGTGCGGGTGCGGGTCGCGGCGCTGAACTTCTTCGACACGCTCATCATCGCCGGGCGCTATCAGGTGAAGCCCGAACTGCCATTCTCCCCCGGCGGCGAGGCCTGCGGCGTGATCGAGGCCCTGGCCCCCGACGCGGAGGGCTTCTCCGTCGGCGACCGGGTGATGGTCCATCTCAGCCACGGCACCGCCCGCGAGCGGATCGCGGTCTCGGTGAAGCGCCTCGCGCGGGTGCCGGAGGCCGTCTCCGACGCCGTCGCCGCCGGGCTCTCGATCACCTATGGCACGACGCTCCATGCGCTCCGGGACCGCGCCGGCATCCGTCCGGGCGAAACCCTCGTCGTGCTCGGCGCCTCGGGCGGCGTCGGGCTCGCCGCGGTCGAACTCGGCAAGCTGCTCGGCGCGCGCGTCATCGCCTGCGCCTCCTCGCCCGAAAAGCTCGAAACCGCCCGCGCCCATGGCGCCGACGACCTCGTCGATTACCGGGCCAACAACCTGCGCGAGGCCTTGCGGCGCCTCGCAGGCGAGCGCGGTGTGGACGTGGTCTACGACGCGGTCGGCGGAGATCTGGCCGAGCCGGCCATGCGGTCACTTGGCTGGAAGGGCCGTTTCCTCGTGATCGGCTTCGCCGCGGGCGAGATCCCGAAATTCCCCCTCAACGTCATCATGCTCAAGGGCATCGACGTGCAGGGCGTCCATTGGGGCGCCTTCGTCGAGCGCGAGCCGGAGGCGCATGCGGAAAACCAAGCCCAACTGCTCGCCTGGGCGGCCGAGGGCAAACTCACCGTGAAGGTACACGGCGTCTATCCGCTTGACGCCTATGCGGAGGCGCTCGGCGTCCTCGTCCGCCGCGAGGCGGTCGGGAAGGTGTTGCTCGACCTCAGGGGATAGAGCATCGTCCCGAAAGCCGGCAACCAGCTTTCGGGATGATGCTCCAGGTGCAGGCTTGGCCGGAGAGGATCGGAGCAGGCCTGCAAGGCTCCGCGCCGCGATGGCGGACCGACATCTTGCGTCCGAGAAGAGCGCCCGGAGGTCTCGCCCCGTGCATTTCGAACCCAGTGGTTGGCGAGGCCCGGTATCGAGGCATCCGCCGCCGGCCTTTCAGGCTCTCCGAGGAAATCCACCTTCAACGGGGAAGCTTCGACGCAGGGACAACTATAAGATTTTTAACACTTGTAATTGATAAATCGAAGAGGCGGCGCAGCCCGCTTTTTTCAGGTCACTCACATGCGTTTGAAGTTCGGCTTCATCGTTGCGATGCAGCTCGTCGTCGGTTGTCTTACATCCGCTGCGGCCGAATCCCAGAGCCTCGACGCCCTCAAGGCCGCCTACAAGCGCCCGACGCACATCCCGTTTCCCGAGGAGGCGCCCTACTCGCCGCAGCTGGCGACGATGGGCAAGATGCTGTTCTTCGATCCCCGCCTCAGCGGCAAGCAGAACCTGAGCTGCGCGAGCTGCCACAACCCGTCCTTCGGGTTCGAGGTGCCGGTTCCCGGCGCGATCGGCGCCACCAACAAGCCGCTCGCCCGCAAGGCCCCCTCGGTGCTGAACGCGGCCTGGATCCCGACCCTGTTCTGGGACGGGCGCGCGCCCGACCTCGAAACCCAGGCGATGGGCCCGATCACCGCCGACGCCGAGATGGACGGCAAGTTTCCCGAGATCATCGCCCGCCTCAAGCGCATCCCCGAATACAAGGCGTCGTTCGACGCCCTGTTTCCCGGTAAGGGCGTGACGCAGGACACGATCCTGACGGCCATCGCCACCTATGAGCGGACCGTGGTCTCCGGCTGGGCGCCGTTCGACCGCTGGATCGACGGCGACGAGGCGGCGATATCGGGCGAGGCCAAGCGCGGCTTTGCCCTGTTCACCGGCAAGGCTGCCTGCGCCGGCTGCCATACCGGCTGGAACTTCACCGACAACAAGTTCCACGATCTCGGGATCGACACCAAGGATATCGGTCGCGCTGCCTTCGATCCCGACGACCGCTACGCCAAGCACGCCTTCAAGACGCCGGGCCTGCGCAACCTGAGCTACCGGGCGCCGTTCGGGCATGCGGGGCAGTTCGCGGATCTCGAAGCGATCATCGCGCACTACGAGAATGGCGGCCTGCCGCGTCCCTCGCGGTCGCCGCTGATGAAGCCGATCAGCCTCAACGACGGCGAGCGCGCGGACCTGATCGCGTTCCTGCGCTCGCTCACGGCGGACCAGACCGAGACGGCCCTGCCGAACCTGCCGAACTGATCGGCACGCTCCAGCCCGACGCTTACGCGCTCGACGCCCACACGCCCCATTCCGAAGAACGACGAGACGAATCCGCAATGTCGATTCGCCACAAGATCCTGTTGCCCCTCCTCGGCTTCATGCTGCTCGGCGGGCTCCTGTCCGCGGTGACGGGCCTCACGGGCCTCTCCGCTTTCGGGGAACTCTCGGATCTCGCCGGGCGCACGGTCGAGGCAAGCGAGGCCAGCCGCACCGCCCGCGATCGTTTCCGCCGGGCCGAAGCTCTTGTGGCGCGGGTCACCGCCATGACCGACCTTCTCGACGTGAAGCGGATCGGCGGCGAGTTCACCCAGAATGCCGACGCCCTCGATGCGGGGCTCGGCCGCCTGAAGGCCTCGGCCCTCTCCGAGCGGATGCTCGCCCTGTCCAACACCGCCGAGGCCGAGGCCCGGCAATGGCGCGCGAGCGCGGAGATCCTGCTGGGTCTGCGCAAGGCGCGGGAGATCCCGACCCTGGCGGTGATGGCGCGTCACAGCACCGCGATCGGCCGCGACCTCGATGAGGCCGTGGCCCTGGCCGGCCAGGAGGCGCAGGCGCAGATCGAGGCCACGGGCGCGGCGATGGCATGGAAGATCTGGCTGATGCTCGGCCTTTCCGCCGTGACCATCGCGGCGGGTTCCGGCGCGGCGTGGTGGCTGGCCGGCACCCTGTCGAAGCCGCTCGTCAGACTGGCGGGCGACACGACCCGGCTCGCGGGCGGCGACCTCGACGTCGCCCTGCCGGCCACGGACCGCCAGGACGAGATCGGTGCGATGATCGCCGCCGTTCAGGTGTTCAAGGACAACCTCATCCGCAGCCGTACCCTCGAAGCCGAGACGGCCCAGGCCGGCGCCGCGGCCGAGCGCCGGGCGATGGTGCGCAGCCTCGCCGACGGCTTCGAGGCCTCGGTCGGCCGCATCGTCGGCACGGTCGGCACCTCCGCCGCCCAGCTCAAAGAGACCGCCCGGACGATGAGCGCCACCGCCGGGCAGACCGCCGAGCGGTCCGCCCGGATGAGTGCCGCCGCCGGCGAGGCCGCGACCAACGTCGATGCCGTGGCGGCGGCGACCGAGCAGCTCGGTGCCTCGGTCTCCGAGATCGGCCGTCAGATGCAGGAATCGGCCAACCTCGCCCGCGGGGCGGTGACGGAGGCCGACCGGACGGCGGGCGTGGTGCGCGAACTCAGCGCCGCCACCGGGCAGATCGGCGAGATGGTCGCCCTGATCTCGAACATCGCCAGCCAGACCAACCTTCTGGCACTGAACGCGACGATCGAGGCGGCCCGCGCCGGTTCGGCTGGGCGGGGCTTCGCGGTGGTGGCCTCCGAGGTGAAGGCGCTGGCCACGCAGACGACGCGGGTGACCGACGAGATCACCGGGCAGATCGCGCGCATCCAGGGGGTGACCGGTCAGGCGGTGGCGGCGATCGGCGGCATCACTGCGCGGATCGGCGAGATCGACACGGTCGCCGCCTCGATCACCGGCGCCGTCGGTGAGCAGGGCGCGGCCACGGGGGAGATCGTCCATAGGGTCGGCCGGACCGCGCAGGGCACCCGCGCCGTCACCGGCCATGTCGCGGAGGTCGCCGAGGCCGCGGAGCAGACGGGCTTCGCCGCCGACCACGTCCTGCAGGCCGCCTCCGACATGTCGGACCAAGCCGAGCAGCTGCGCCAGGAGGTCGCCCGCTTCCTCGTCAATGTCCGCGCCGCGTAGGCGGTTCGGCGGTTCCGTTCCTGGAATGCACGGAAGCCGGCCAATGGCCGGCTTTTTTGCGTTTGGGGAGGCCAATTCGCTCTGACAAGCCGGCCAGTCGGCGATGAAGGACGGGATCGGTGCCGGTCGGCCTCAGCGGTCGAGCCGCGCCAGCGCCGCGGCGATCCGGGCCGCGCCCGGTCCCCCGCCCGCGGCCACGGCGTGGCGGCGGTCGAGGGCGATGGCGCCGCGGTGGCTGGCATGGGTGATGGCGATGGCGAGCGCGTCGGCCGCGTCGGCGACCTTGAACTCGGCCTTCGGCAGCAGGAACTTCACCATCGCCTGGATCTGAACCTTCTCCGCATGGCCGTTCCCGGCCACGGTTTTCTTCACGAGGTTGGCGGCATATTCCGCCACCGGCAGGCCGGCGAGCGCGGGCACCAGCAGCGCCACGGCGCGGGCATGGCCGAGCTTGAGCGTGGCCTGCGCGTCCTTGTTGACGAAGGTCTCCTCCACCGAGACCTCGTCGGGCGCGTGGGTCGTGACGATGCGGGTCAGGCCCTCGTGCAGCTCGCGCAGGCGCAGGGCCAGCGGCAGGTCACCGTCGGACGTGACGACGCCGCAGGCGAGGTAGGACAGCTTGCTGCCCCGCGCCGTGATCAGGCCCCAGCCGGTGCGGCGCAGGCCGGGATCGATGCCGAGGATGCGGACGTCCGTGGTCATGGCCTCGGCCTCCTTCAGAGCATCGATCCGGTACGGCACATATCGTGAACGAAGCGTTGCCGCAAACGCGGCTGGCCCGCCGCGCCCCGGCTTACTGGAGCTTGAACTCGCCCTCCAGCCGGAGGGACACCTCATCGCCGAGCAGCGGCAGGAAGGCGTTCACGCCGAACTCGGAGCGCTTGATCACCGCCCAGCCGTCGAAGCCGACCGAGTAGAGCTTATCGACCGGGTTGACGCCCGCCTGGTTGAAGGTGGCATCGAACGAGACCGGCTTCGAGACGCCGCGCAGGGTCAGGGTGCCGTTGACGCGCGCCGTGGTCGGGCTCGTCGGCTCGACCGACGTGCTGACGAAGGTCGCCTCGGGAAACTTCTCGACGTCAAGGAAATCCGGCGTCTTCAGGTGCGCGTTGAGCCGGTCGTTGAGCCCGTTGCCGCTGCCGGTGCCGATCTTGACGGAAAGGCTGCTCTTGGCCGGCGCTGCGGGATCGAGGACGAGGTCGCCGGACACCTCCGTGAACTGGCCGTAATAGGTTGAGAAGCCGAGGTGGCTGATCGACCACGTGATCTTGCCGTGCGCCGGATCGAGCCGGTAGCGCCCGGCCTTCACCTGCCCCGGATCCTTGGTCAGGGCGGGTGCCGTTCCCTGGGCGGCCTCCTGTGCGTGCGAAAAGCCGGGCGCGGCGAGAGCGAAACCCGCCAGCAGGAGGGCGGCGAGGGCGAGCGTGCGCTTCATGCGGTCACCTTGTCGGTTGTGCCGCCACGACGGATATGGCCTTAGGCCAAGCGCGGCAACGGACCCTTCGAGGATCGACGGTTCACATGATCGGCAAGCTCAAGGGAATCGTCGATTCCTACGGAGAGGATTTCGTCATCCTCGACGTGAACGGCGTCGGCTACGTCGTCCACTGCTCCGCCCGGACCCTGCAGCGCCTGCCCAAGCCCGGCGAGGCGACGGATCTGGCCATCGAGACGCATGTGCGTGAGGACATGATCCGCCTCTACGGTTTCCGCGTCGATGCCGAGCGGGAATGGTTCCGCCTGCTCCAGACGGTGCAGGGGGTCGGCACCCGCGTGGCGCTCGGCGTGCTCTCGGTGCTGGAGCCGGCCCAGCTCGCCACCGCCATCGCCACCGGCGACAAGGGCGCCGTGGCCCGCGCCCCCGGCGTCGGCCCGCGGCTTGCGGCTCGTCTCGTCGCCGAGCTGAAGGACAAGGCGCCCGCCTTCAGTCCCATCGATCCGGCGCTCATCGCCCTGACCGGCGCCGTCGAGGACAGGACCGCGCCGCAACCGGTCGCGGACGCGATCTCGGCCCTGGTCAATCTCGGCTACGCCCAGATCCAGGCCTCGGCCGCCATCGCCGCCGCCCTGAAGGGCCTCGGCGAGGAGGCCGGAACGGTGGAGGCCAAGACCCTGATCCGGCTCGGGCTGCGGGAGCTGGCTCGATAGAGCGTCGTCCTGGATATCGGATCCAGGACGACGCTCTAACATTTTGTTTTTACATCATTTTTTTCCGAAAGCCGGAAGCCACCTTTCGGGATGATGCTCTAGCCTGGACGAAAACGCCTCAACCGCCCTCGTCGAAAGGCGGCGGCTGAAGGCGCTGCCACGCGGAGGCGATCCGCTCCGGCTTCACCTCCAGCGCCTCGGCGCAGGCGAGAAGCGACGGTTCGTCGCTCATGACGTGGTCGAGTACGGCGCCGAGAAAGCCGGGGTCATGCATGCTTTCGCGCAGCGTTCCGGGCTCCAGGCCGCTGGCGGCGATGAACCGGAACAACCGGTCCTCGTCGGCGGCGAGCCATCCGAGCACCTCGACCGCGAGACGCTCGCTCGGGCCATCACTATGATCAAGTTTGCGTTTCATCAACGAGTAGCAGTTTAAGAGAGTAAGAGGGCCGGGCCACGGGTTGGAACGCCATCGCGACCGCGCCGGAGCAGGTCATGAAGAAAACCGTTCTCATCGTTGAAGACAACGAGCTGAACATGAAGCTCTTCAACGATCTGCTGGAGGCGCATGGCTACGCGACCCTCAAAACCGCCAACGGTATCGAGGCGATTGAACTCGCGCGCGCGCACCACCCAGACTTGATCCTCATGGACATCCAGCTTCCCGAAGTCTCGGGCCTGGAGGTGACAAAGTGGCTCAAGGACGACGACGACCTTCGTAACATTCCCGTGATCGCCATCACCGCTTTTGCAATGAAAGGCGACGAGGAACGCATTCGTGAAGGCGGATGCGAGGCATATTTGTCCAAACCGATCTCGGTTGCGAAGTTTTTGGCAACGGTCCGTCGGTACATTGGCGATGACGGCGCTCCCTGAGACCTCTTCGGACTGAACGCCGTCGCGGTCGTGAAGGCCGCGCCTCGGAGGAAAGATGTCCGCTCGCGTCCTGATCGTGGATGATCTCTACCCCAACGTCCGGCTGCTCGAGACGAAGCTGTCTCTCGAGTATTTCGACGTGGTCGTGGCGATGAATGGGCCAGACGCCCTGGCCATTTGCGAGAAGGGCGAATGCGATGTCGTTCTCCTCGACGTGATGATGCCGGGCATGGATGGCTTCGAGGTCTGCCGCCGGCTCAAGTCCAACCCCGCCACCGCCCACCTGCCGGTGGTGATCGTCACCGCCCTCGATCAGCCCGCCGACCGGCTGCGGGGTCTGGATGCGGGCGCCGACGATTTCCTGACCAAGCCCATCGACGACACCGCGCTGATGACGCGGGTGCGCAGCCTCGTGCGGCTGAAGGCGGTGACGGACGAGCTGCGCTCGCGCGCCCTGGAGACGCGCGAGATCGGCGGCCCCGATCCCCTGGTTCTCGCTGCGGCCGATACCGGCGAGGGTGCGCGCATTCTCCTCGTCGAGGACCGGGCGAGCGCCATCGACCGCATCGGCACGGCGCTCGCTCAGCATCATCAGGTCACCGTGGAGACCGACCCGCACCGCGCCCTGGTGCGGGCGCCGGAAGGCGGCTTCGACCTCGCCCTGGTGAGCCTCGATCTCGAAGGCTTCGATGGCTTGCGCCTGTGCAGCCAGCTCCGCTCGCTGGAGCGGACCCGCAGCATGGCGCTCATCATGCTCGGCGAGATGCACGAAAAGGCGCGGATCACCCGCGGCCTCGAATTCGGCGTCAACGACTACCTGCTGCGTCCGGTCGACCGGAACGAGCTGATCGCGCGCGTGCGCACGCAGGTGCGGCGCCGCCGTTTTTCCGAGACGCTGCGCGGCGCCCTCCACGCCTCGATGGAACTGGCGATCACCGACGACCTGACCGGCCTGCACAACCGGCGCTACCTCGACCGCCATCTCGGGCCGGTCTTCGGCGAGGCGGCCCTGCAGCAGAAGGGCCTTGCCTGCCTGCTCCTCGACATCGACCGCTTCAAGCTGATCAACGACACCTATGGCCACGAGGCCGGCGACGAGGTGCTGCGCGCCTTTGCCGAGCGCATCCGCCAGTATGTGCGGCCGATGGATATCCTCGCCCGCTACGGCGGTGAGGAGATCGTGATGGTGGTGCCCGGCGCCGAACTGCCCGATGCCCGCGCCATCGCCGAGCGCATCCGCCACCGGATCGAGGCGACGCCCTTCACCATCGACGGCGGGACGCGCGACATCGGCGTGACCGTCTCGGTCGGCGTCTCCGTGCGGCGGGCGACCGATACGGGTCCGGCCGACCTGCTCAAGCGTGCCGACACCGCGCTCTACCGCGCCAAGTCCTTCGGCCGGAACCGGGTCGAGGCGGCGGCGGCGTAGCGCCGGCGCAACCTCACTCGGGAGCCGGCGCCTCCACCGGGCCGGCGGCGGATGGGGACAAGCCGAGCAGCCGCGCGATCTCGTCACCCTCCGCGCCGCCCAGAAGGTCGGCGAGGGTGTAGCGGTCGAGAACCGCCAGGAAGGCGGCCAGCGCCTCACCCAGCGCCCGCCGCAGGCGACAGGGCGCGGTGATGGCGCAAGACCCTGCGGAAAAGCACTCGACCAGCGCGAGATCGTCCTCCGTCGCGCGGACGACGGCGCCGACGACGATCTCCCTCGGTGGCTTGGCGAGGCGCAAGCCGCCGCCCCGCCCCCGGATCGTCTGGATCAGCCCGAGCCGCCCGAGCTGATGCACCACCTTGGTAAGGTGGCTCTCCGAGATCCCATAGGCGCGCGCGATCTCCGCGATCGAACTCTGCTTTGGCTCGCGCAGGCCGACATAGATCAGGGTGCGCAGGGCGTAGTCGGTGTAGCGGGTCAGGCGCATGGCGGGTCCGAGCGACCTATAAGGTACATTTCACTTGCATCTTTCCGAGAGCCGCGACAAAAGATTCATGTCGAATGAATCTTTGGATCCGACGATGCCCGCACCGCTCTCGCCCCAAACCGTCGCCACCGTCAAAGCCACCGTCCCGGCTCTCGAAACGCACGGGCTCGCCATCACCCGGCGCATGTATGAGCGCCTGTTCGAGAACTCAGAGATCCGCGATCTCTTCAACCAGTCGCACCACGGCGAGACCGGCTCGCAGCCCAAGGCGCTCGCCCTCGCTGTTCTGGCCTATGCCCGCAACATCGACAACCTCGGCGTGTTGACGGGCGCGGTGGAGCGCATCGCCCAGAAGCATGTCGCGCTCAACATCCTGCCGGAGCACTATCCCCACGTCGCCGACGCCCTGCTCGCAGCGATCCGCGATGTGCTCGGCGAGGCGGCCACACCTGAGATCATCACGGCTTGGGGCGAGGCGTACTGGTTCCTGGCGGAACTGCTGATCGGCCGGGAGGCGACGATCTACCGGGATCAGGCGACCAGGGCCGGTGGATGGAACGGCTGGCGCGACTTCGTGGTCGAGAGCGTCACCCCGGAAAGCGAGACGATCCGCTCGTTCGTGCTGGTTCCCGCCGACGGTGGCCCGGTGCTGCGCCACGAGCCGGGACAGTATCTCGGCTTCCTCCTCGACCTGCCGGGTCGGGGTGTATTGAAGCGGAACTACTCGATCTCCTGCGCACCGAACGCACGCGCCTACCGCATCACCGTCAAGCGCGAGGCCGCGACGGCGCATCCGGCCGGCCTCGTCTCGAACTGGCTGCACGCGCAAGCTCAGGTCGGAACCGTGCTGAAGGTCGCCGCCCCCGCGGGCGACTTCTTCCTCGACCGGGCGAGCGCCGAGCCGGTAGTTCTAGTCAGCGGCGGCGTCGGCCTGACCCCGATGGTCAGCATGCTGGAGAGCATCGCAGCAGAGGTGCCCGAGCGCCCGGCCTGGTTCGTCCACGGTGCCCTGAACGGACGGGTTCATGCCATGGGCGCCCATGTGCGCAGTCTCGTCGCGAACCGAGCGGCCCTGTCGGCCCATGCTTTCTACGCGGAGCCGGAGCCGCAAGACCGGCCCGGCGAGGATTTCGACAGCGAGGGGTTGATCACGGCCGATTGGCTCGTCGCGAACACGCCCTCGGAGCGGGCGACCTACTATCTGTGCGGGCCCAAGTCCTTCCTGGCGGCGCTGGCGAACGGGCTGGCCCGTGCCGGCGTCCCGGCGGAGCGGGTCCGGTTCGAGTTCTTCGGCCCCGCCG
The DNA here is from genome assembly GCF_024169925.1 of Methylorubrum extorquens. Lineage (NCBI taxonomy): Bacteria > Pseudomonadati > Pseudomonadota > Alphaproteobacteria > Hyphomicrobiales > Methylobacteriaceae > Methylorubrum > Methylorubrum extorquens. The sequence continues at coordinate 83,148 of NZ_JALJXF010000001.1, read as the reverse complement.
ACGAACTGTTGGACGAGGCACCCCGGCAGGCCGCCTGAGGTGGGACGGCCGCGCCCTACGCGCGGTCAACCCGCTCCCGGATCGGTCTCGTCGCCCTGTGCCGGCGCACCGGGCTTGCCGTCAGTCTTCTCGTTGGGATCCTTGACCGCGTCGGGGGCGCTGTTGGCGGGCTTGTGCCCGTCCCGGTGCTCCCGATCCGTCTCGCGGTCGTCGCCGTTCTGCTTGTCCATCGTCGAGTTCCTTGAGGAGTAAGACTCTAGAGCATCGTCCCGAAAGGTGGCCACCGGCTTTCGGAAAAGACGATGTCAAGACAAGAACCTAGAGCATCGTCCCGGATCCGATATCCGGGACGATGCTCTAGGCCGAAGCGGCTCAGGAATGCTTGGCCCGGTCGGGCTCACCCGCGACAGGCTCACCCTCGCGTGGACCGGCCGATGCCTTACGGTCGGAATGGCCGCCGGACGAACCGCCGATCGCGGGCGGCGTGTGCCCGGCCCCTCCACTGTCTTGGCCCTCGCTCCATTCACCGCGCCGCTCGGCATCGGAGCGCCCACCGGAGCCCTGCCCGGTGATCGCCGCCTGCTCTGCGGTCTGGTGGCCGCCGCCCGCTGGATGGGGGCCGCGTGAGCCGACCGCCTCGTTGGGCTTGCGGGTGCCGGTATTGCTCAGATCTTCGTCGGGCCGGTTCTCATTTCCCATCACGGCCTCCCCCATCACGCTCGCCATGATGCTCTCCATGGCGTGGCGGCTCTTCCTGGCCGACGGCGGCTGTGGCGCGCTCGATCGCTTCCTGGGCCGTCGCGTCGGGCTCGGAGCGGGAGGACGGATCGGAGATCCGGCGCAGATTTTCCGCGGGCGTCTCGGCCTCGGTCTGGTCCACAGCGTCCTGGCTGTGGTGGTCCGTGCCGGAGGCGATGCGCGCCGTCTCGGCTGTCCCGTCGGGGTTGCTCTTCAGGTCGCCTTGAGTCCGCGGGGGCACGCCTCTGTCGAGGGGCGAGTCGGTACCGAAATCCTGGCCGTTGCGATCGGCATAGGCGTCGAACGCCTTCAGCGACGGCCGGTCGGGGGAAGTCTCCGTCATTTTTCGTCCTCCTGATCTGACCGGGACAACCATCCGGGACCGGAGGAGTTGCGGTGCGGGTCCGTCGCAGACCCGCACCGCACGACGCGTGTCAGCCGATGCCCTCGAACAGCACCGAGGAGATGTAGCGCTCGGCGAACGAGCAGGCGATGGTGACGATGCGCTTGCCCTGGAACTCGGGGCGGCCCGCCAGCTCCAGCGCCGCCGCGACGTTGCCGCCGGTCGAGATGCCGCCGGGGATGCCTTCGAACTTGGCGAGGTCGCGGGCGGTGTCGATCGCCTGCTGGTTCGTCACCTTGAGCACGCCGTCGAGGATGTCGGTATGCAGGTTGTCGGGGATGAAGCCGGCGCCGATGCCCTGGATCTTGTGGGGGCCGGGCTGGCCGCCGGAGATCACGGGGCTGTCAACCGGCTCCACCGCGAACACCTTGAGGCCCGGCAGACGCGGCTTGAGCACTTCGCCGACGCCGGTCACCGTCCCGCCGGTGCCGACACCCGCCACGAACGCGTCGAGCTGGCCGTGGGTGTCGTTCCAGATCTCTTCCGCCGTGGTCTTGCGGTGGATCTCCGGGTTGGCCGGATTCGAGAATTGCTGCGGCATCACCGCACCGTCGATCTCGCGCAGCAGCTCTTCGGCGCGGCCGATCGCACCCTTCATGCCCTGCGCGCCCGGCGTGAGTTCGAGCTGCGCACCGAGGAAGGCGAGCATCTTGCGCCGCTCCACCGACATCGTCTCCGGCATGACGAGGATCAGGCGGTAGCCGCGGGCGGCGGCGACGAAGGCCAGCGCGATGCCGGTGTTGCCCGAGGTCGGCTCGACCAGCGTGCCGCCGGGCTTGAGCCGGCCGGAGGCTTCCAGCGCGTCGATCATGTTGACGCCGATGCGGTCCTTCACGCTCGAGATCGGGTTGAAGAACTCGAGCTTGAGCAGGATCTCGGCATCGACGCCGCGCTCCTTGGTGAGCCGGTTGAGGCGCACGAGCGGGGTGTTGCCGATGGTCTCGGTGATCGAGCCGTAGACGCGGCCGTGTCCGGGCTTGCGCACGGTGTCCGGGGTCGAGGTGTCTGTCATCGTCTGTCCGCTCCCTGAGCGCTCCCGCGCCGCAACGGCCACCGGCCCGGTGCAGGAGCGCGCGCCAACATGAAAGGCTTTCACATCGGTCTGAGAGAAGACGACCGCCAGGGGGACAAAGCCGATGCGAAACCAGAAACTTAGCGCTCCCGCCGAAGCGAGGGCCACTGCCGCGACGCGTAACCGATTTCGCAAGCTCCGTCGAGCTTCCCGCCGGGCAGATACCAGTCTTTACACGGACTGCGCACGGCTGAGCTTTAGCAGAGAATTTTATTTTCCTCTTTGCCCGCCAGACGACAGTATTGTCATCTCAGTCACTCCAAATCGACGGGCCGGTTACGGTCCGAGATCGCGATTCAGGCGACGAGGAAGCGGGTGGCGAGGATCAGGATGCCGATTCCCGAACTGGTGGCGAGGGCCGCCAGGGTCGCCGCACCCTCGTGGTGGGCGTGGACGAAGTCGTAACGCGCCGCGTGGAGGGCCGCGGGCCGCACCTTCGGGACGACGCGCTGGTGAACCCGGCCGATCCGCATTCCGTCTCTCCGCCTGAGCGGCCGCGCGGAGCGCGACCGGGGAGCGCGAGGAAACGGCCCGGGAGACTGACGGAGGATGAATCCAGACGCCCGTCCGCGAATCGTCGTCAACGGGGACTTAAAACGATCGCGCGCCGGCTCGACCGAGGAACCGGCGCGGTGTTCGAGAAGGGGGCGCCTACAGGGCCCGATCGAACCGAAGCTCGCCGTTCTGGCTGCGGATCACGAGTTGCGAACCGTCGAGGTCCCACTTGCCCGCCGTACGCAAGGCGACGAGGAAGGCCTGCTCGGAGGCCGCCAGCGCCTTGTCGCAGGTCTTCTTGGTGAGGGCCAAGGGGCCGACAGCGAGGTGCTGCTCGCGCAGGGGGAAGGCGGTGGCGGTGAAGGTGTTGCAGCCGCCATAGCCGCGCGCCCGGTACTGCGCGTCGATGATGAAGCTCGGGCGGTCGGCACCGGTGAACGGCTTGCCGTTCATGCTGACGGCGGTCCACATCGAGCCGAGGGGAAACATCTTCTCCGTCGGCTTCGCGCCGGGGACGTATTGCGGCTTCTTCTCGGGCTGCTTGCCCGCACCGAAACCGGACGAATTGCCGCCCATGCCCATTTGCGCCGTAGCCGGCACGGCCACGAGCGCGCCCGCGGCAACCGCGCAGGCCAGCGCGGCGGTCAGCATCCTGTTCATCGTTCAGCCCCCTGTCTGCTCGACTGCTTCACCCCGGAGCCCCCTCGGCCAGCGGCTCGGCTCTTCGCCCGACGCGTGGGCCGAGCCGGCGCGTGCTCCGTATCCTTCGGGCCGCGCTCCCTCTCGGCAGCCGGTCCTGGGCGCTAGGGGGAATCGGCACAGATTCAAGCACAATTATGGTCGAGACCGGCCTGAGCCCCGGTTCAGCGGCGATCCCGTCCGTTTCAATGCGCCGCGAACCTTGTGCGGCAAGAATCCTCGCCCGACGAGTCTTCGGATGCGCGCGAAACGCCGTTTCTCACAAGCTTCGCCGAAACGAACCGGCCGCTCGCGCGGTTGAACGATCCCGTGCCCCGTGGCGCGGGGCAGCATCTGCCAAGGATCGAGGAGAGCGGTTTGACGGGATCGGATGAAGGCGCGTCGAGCGGGGCCTCGCCCACCACGATGAACGCGGCCCAGTGCCGGGGTGCCCGCGGCCTGCTGGGATGGTCCGAGACGGACCTCGCCCGCCGTTCGGGACTGGACGAAGGTTTCATCAAGGGGTTCGAGGCCGGCACGGGCGATCCCGCCTCCGGCCAGGTCGAGGCTCTGCGCAGCGCCCTGATGCAGGGCGGCGTCGTCTTCACCAACGGCGCGACGCCGGGCGTGCGGCTCTCCGAGCAGCAGCGGGGCGGCGACGAGGGCACGCGGCTCGATCAGCTCACCACCGAGAACGATCGCTGAGGCGAATGCTCAGGCGGTGGCCAGGGCCTTGAGGTCGAAGCCCGGATCGGCGGCCTGCTCCGGCGTCAGCGTCTTGCCCGAGGCCAGCAGGCGGCGGGCCGCCATGTGGTCGGCGGGGCGATCCACCGATTCGACGGCGCTGAGCCCGTGCTCGCGGAAGCGGAATACCGAGAAGCCGGCGCCGGTGCGGCGCAGGACGCTCGCATCCCCCGGCGTGGCGAGCCCGGCGATCTGGAGCTTGCGCGGCCCCTGGTCGCTCCAGAACCACGGCACCGCGTCGTAGGCGGCGGGCCGGCCGGTGAGCCGCGCGGCGAGGCAGCGACCCTGATCGACGGCGTTCTGCACCGACTCGATCCGCACCCGGTCGCCGCCGGGCATTCCGGCCGCGAAGCGGCTTGGGAAGCGCACGCAATCGCCGATCGCCGACACCGCCGGATCGTGCGTCGCCAGGAAGGCGTCGATCTCGATGCCGTCGCGCACGGTGAGGCCGGCTTCCGCCGCAAGTTCCTGGTTCGGCACCACGCCGATGCCGACGAGCACGAGGTCGGCGGGCAGGCTCTGCCCGTCGGCGGTACGGACGGCCGCGACCCGTCCCCCCTTTCCCTCCTCCTCGCCCTCGATGGCTGTGACGCCCGTCCCGAACAGGAACGTGACGCCGGCCTCCTCGTGGAAGGCGCGGAACGCCGCCGAGGTCTCGGGCGAGACCGCCCGCGCCATCACCCGCTCGGCCGCCTCGATCACCGTGACGGAGAGGCCGCGCGCCGCGCAGACCGCCGCGAATTCGAGGCCGATGAAGCCAGCCCCCACCACGACGATCCGGTGGATGCCCTCGATCGCGTTCCGCAGAGCGTCGGCATCGCCGAGGGAGCGGAGTTGGCGTACCCCCGCGAGATCGGCACCCGGCACTGGCAGCGCCCGGTTGCGGGTGCCCGTCGCCAGGATGAGGTGGTCGTAAGACAGTTCCTCGCCGTCCGAGAGCCGGACACTGCGCCCAGTGCGGTCGATCGCCGTCACCCGCGTTCCGGGAAGGTGATCGATGCGGTGCTCGGCGAAAAAGCTCTCCTGCCGCAGCAGCAAACCGCGGGCATCGGTCTTGCCGGCGAGATAGGCCTTCGAGAGCGGCGGGCGCTGATAGGGGAGCGCGGCCTCCTCGCCGACCAGGGTCAGGCGCCCGGAAAACCCCGCCTCCCGCAGCGAGGCGGCGGCTTGGAAGCCGGCCTGCCCCGCCCCGACGATGACGATCGTCTCCATCGGCCCGCTCATTCGCCCGCCTCGGCCGGGCTACGAACCGCCTTGAGCGGGGCCGCAGCTGGTTCGTCCGGAAAGAAATCGCCGGGAATGCTCGGCAGGAAGCGGCGCCCCTCCTGCGCGAGATAGTCCCAGAACGCGTCGGAGGCCGGACCGAGCACCTTGTCGGCGCGACGCACGACGTACCAGTCGCGGCGGATCGGCAGACCCTCCACATCGAGCAGGACGAGGCGCCCGCTCGCCACCTCCGCCGCCACCGAGTGGCCGGACAGGAGCGCGATGCCGAGCCCGGCCATCACCGCCTGCTTCAGCGTCTCGTTCGAGCCGGAATCGATCCCGAGCTTGGCCCGACGGATCATCACGCCGCTCATGAACTCCTCGAACACCGAGCGTGTGCCCGAGCCCTCTTCGCGCACGAGGAAGGACTCTTCCGCCAGATCCGCCCTGGTCAGGCCGCGCCGCCCGGCCATCGGGTGGTCGGGGGCGGCGATCAGCACCAGGGGATGAGGGCCGAAGGTCTCCGCCTCGATGGCGAAGTCCCGCGGCGGGCGGCCCATGATCGCGAAATCGATCTCGTAGTTGCGCAAGGCCTCGATCGTGTCCTGCCGGTTGCCGACGGTGAGCGAGATCTCGACCTTCGGGTGGCTTTCCATGAAGCCGGCGATGACGAGCGGCGCGAAATACTTCGCGGTGGAAACGACCCCGAGGCCGACCCGGCCGCCGCCGCCGCCCTTCAGGGTGCGCAAGCGGTCGGTGCAGGTTTCCAGAACGGTGTTGATGCTGTTGATCGCCCACAGCATCTCGCGGCCGGCATCGGTCGGCTTGAGGCCGGTCGGCGTGCGGTCGAACAGGAGGAGGCCCGCCTCCTCCTCGAGTTGGCGGATGCGGGCGTAGAGCGCGGCGGAGGTGACGTTCAGCTCCTGCGCGGCCCGCGTCATGGTGCCGAGCCGTGCGACCGCGGCGACCGCCTGAAGCTGCTTGAGCGAGAGATTGCGCATGCCACGTTTTTAGTTTTTTTGCGGGGCACCACAAGTTTTTTTAGAAATCTTTCGACAGCCGTCTCGTGCCGTCTGGCGCTGCCGCCTCGCCACAGCGTATCATAGCGGCAGATGGACTTGCACGCCTCCGCGCGCGCATGGCCGATAAGGACGCCGCGCAGGACCTTATGTTAAGCGCGGCTTCGACGGGAGCGAGCCTCAGAACGATGACGAAGCCCTACGGGTCATCCCTCGACGATCATCTCAACGCCGAAGTCGCGCGGGACCCTTCGCTGGCCGACACCGCCGCCACGATCCGGGCGCTGGCCGCCGCCGCGATCGACGTGAGCGAGACCGTGGGCCGCGGCTCGCTCGCCGGCGACCTCGCCGCCCAGGGCGAGCACAACAGCGACGGCGACGTGCAGAAGGCGCTCGACGTGATCGCCCACAAGCGCTTCATGCAGGCGCTCGAAGAAGCCCCCGTGGCGCAGGTCGCCTCGGAGGAAGCCGAGGACGTGGTGACGCTGAAGGCCGATGCGCCGCTGGCCGTCGCGATCGATCCGCTCGACGGCTCGTCCAACATCGGCGTCGGCATGGTGGTCGGCACCATCTTCGGCATCCGCCCGGTGACGCCGGGTGCGGACGTGAACGCCTCGTTCCTCACGCCCGGCACCACCCAGACAGCCGCCGGCTTCGTCGTCTACGGCCCGGCCACGACCTTCGTGGTCACGCTCGGCAACGGCACCCGCATCTTCACCCTCGACCGGACGGACAAGGTCTTCCGCCTCACGCACGACGCGATGAAGATCGTGCCCAGCGCGAACGAGTACGCGATCAACGCCTCGAACGTCCGCCATTGGGACGGGCCGGTGAAGTCCTTCATCGAGGATTGCCTGCGCGGCACGGAAGGCCCGCGCGACCGCGACTTCAACATGCGCTGGACCGCCGCCCTGGTGGCGGACGCGCAGCGGGTTCTGATTCGCGGCGGCGTGTTCCTGTATCCGGGTGACAACCGGAAGGGCTACGCGCAAGGGCGCTTGCGCCTCCTCTACGAGACCGCCCCCATCGCCTTCCTCATCGAGCAGGCGGGCGGCGCCGCCACCGACGGCCAGGGCCGCATCCTCGAGCGGGTCGCCGCCAAGATCCACGAGCGCTCGCCGCTCGTGTTCGGCTCCACCGAGGAGGTCGAGTGCGTGGCCAAGTACTATGACGGCCGCCAGCCCAGCGCCGGCCGCTCACCCCTGTTCGGCCAGCGCGGCCTGATGCGCAGCTGACCTCTCGGCGCCTCCAACATCATCAAAGCCCATGTCGGCGCGTCATCCCATCATCTCGGTCACCGGCTCCTCAGGGGCCGGGACCACCTCCGTCCGCAACACGTTCGAGCAGATCTTCCGCCGGGAGGATGTCAGCGCCGTCTACATCGAGGGCGACGGCTTCCACGCGCATGACCGCGACACCATGCGGGCGATGATGGCGCGCGAGCCGACGCTGAGCCACTTCGCGCCCCGCGCCAACCTCCTGCCCGAGCTGGAGGAGGTGTTCCGGAGCTACAGCGAATCCGGCACGGGCCGCACCCGGCACTACGCCCACGACGATGCGGATGCCGCGCGCTACGGCGTGCCCGTCGGCGCCTTCACGCCCTGGGAGCCGTTCCAGCCCGGCTCGGACCTGCTGTTCTACGAAGGCCTGCACGGCTGCGTGGTCGATCAGAACGTCGATCTCGCCCGCTATCCCGATCTCAAGATCGGGGTGGTGCCAGTGATCAACCTCGAATGGATTCAGAAGCTGCACCGGGACCGCTCGACGCGGGGCTACTCGACGGATGCCGTCACCGACGTGATCCTGCGGCGGATGCCGGATTACGTGCAGACCATCTGCCCGCAATTCTCGTGGACGGACATCAACTTCCAGCGGGTGCCGACGGTGGACACCTCGAACCCCTTCATCGCCCGCTGGATTCCGACCGCCGACGAATCGCTGGTCGTGATCCGCTTCAAGGATCCGAAGGGGATCGATTTCTCCTACCTCGTCTCGATGATCCACGACAGTTTCATGAGCCGGGCCAATTCCATCGTCATCCCCGGCGGCAAGCTCGATCTGGCGATGCAGCTCATCCTCACACCGATCATCATGCAACTCGTGGAGCGGCGGCGGCGGCTGGCGTAAGGTCGGCCGTCTTCGCGAGACTTTGAATGGTTTCCGGGTGATCCGCTCGGCTGGCCGGCGACCTGCCTCTCCCCACCGGGCAGGGAGCGGGGGACACCCAGCCCTGATCAAAGTGATCAGCCGGAAACGGTATCGGTTGGAGCTCTGACATCTTCACGCTCGACCGCCGCCTCCCTATCGAGAAACGCCGCCACAGCCTCCGAGAATTCCGGCGTACGCAGGTAGCCGTAGGACTTGTGGTGGTTCACGCCGCCGCGCGGGCGGCGATAGGTGTTGCGCACGGGTCGATCGATCACGCCCACGCCCGATACGTTCGGGGCATAGGCCTCGGCCAACGTCGTGCCGACGGTCGCCACGTCCTCGCGGTCACCGAGATTGCTCCACCGGGCCACGGCGTAGGGCACGCGCAGGCCCCCGTGCTCGTCGGCGAGGCGATGCTTGATCTCGGTGAGCCCGAGGGGCGCGCCCATGGTGACGAAGTGGTCGATCCGCGGACAGCGCCCGTCGCGTTCGAGCTGCCGCAGCACGTCGTAGGCGATCAGCGACCCCATGGAATGGGCAGCGAGCAGCAGGGGCCGGCCGGCATGGTGCTCCAGCGCCAACCGCAAGCGTTCGCGCGCCGCCTCGCGGAACGCGGCATCCTCGTAGTAGCCCCATAGATCGTCGAGCCGGTGCTCGATGATGAAATCGTCGAGGACGAGGCGTCCGGTCTTCTCCTGCGCCCACTCGACGATGCGGTAGAGCCGGTCGGTCAGGGTCGGGGCGCAGGCGCCGTCGACGCTCGGGAACGGCCCCCGCCCCCTGGCCCGGTAATAGGGCTCCCGGTTGCTGTCCTCGGAGAGCGGCGCGTCGTAGCGCAGGTCGGCCCAGTAGACGAACTCAAAGGAGAGGTCCCGCCGGTCCTCACCGAGGTTGCGCCGGAGCCCCTCACGGATCGCCTCGGCCCACCATGCCTGCTTCTCTTCCTTCGGCGGCTTGTTGGCGAGGCCGTGGATGCCGAGGATAAGCGGGCGGTCGTGCATCGGTCGAAGAGGGAGGCCATGCGAGTGTTGATTGCCGGCGCAGCGCCGGCATCGCAGGGCATATAGCGCGCGGCCCACAGCGGTTCCGCGCGACAAATCGGCAGCATGGTTCCGTGCTCGGATATCTCCCCGCCGTCAACGGAGAGGCGCGAGCCTCAGGAAAGCGTAGGGGTCGGCTTACGCGCCCATCTTCTCCACCAGCGCTTCGGACAGCGCGAAGTTGACGTAGACGTTCTGCACGTCGTCCTGATCCTCGATCACCTCGACGAGGCGGATCAGCTTCTCACCGGTCTCGTCATCGACGTCGATGGTGTTCTGCGCCTTCCAGATCAGGCCGGTCCGGCGCGGCTCGCCGAAGCGGCCTTCCAGCGCCTTCGACACGTCGCCGTAGGCGTCCTGAGCGCAGATGACTTCGTGGCCCTCGCCATCCGAACGCACATCGTCGGCGCCGGCCTCGATCGCAGCCTCCAGCATCGTGTCGGCGTCGGCCACGTCCGGCGCAAAGGCGATGACGCCGACACGGTCGAACATGAAGGCGACGGCGCCGGTCTCGGCGAGACTGCCGCCGGACTTGGTGAAGGCCGAGCGCACGTCGGAGGCGGTGCGGTTGCGGTTGTCGGTCTGCGCCTCGACAATCAGCGCGGCGCCGCCGGGGCCGTAGCCCTCGTAGCGGATCTCCTCGTAGTTCTCGCCGTCCCCGCCCACGGCCTTCTTGACGGCGCGCTCGATGTTGTCCTTGGGCATGTTTTCCGCCCGGGCCGCGAGGATGGCCGCCCGCAGGCGCGGATTCATCGAGGGGTCCGGCGTGCCGAGCTTGGCCGCCACCGTGATTTCGCGGGCGAGCTTGCTGAACACCTTCGAGCGGACCGCATCGACGCGGCCCTTGCGGTGCATGATGTTCTTGAACTGGGAATGCCCGGCCATGGCGGGATCGTCTTCTCGTTCGTGCGGGCGGAGGGCTCCTTCACGAACGAAGAATCCTCGACGCCGCGCGGGATGTATCGGGGGCTCCGCTTATAGGCCGCGCGAGCACTCCGAGGCAACGCGGGGCGGTGACGGCTCGGGTTCGATCGTCCTCGTGGCCGGACGCCCGATCCAAAACGCGCCCCCCTCCCCCACCGCGACCGCGAGGATACAGCCGATCGACCGGGCACCGAGATGCCGCCCGAGCGTTTCCGTGAAGGCGAATTCCTCCGGAGGCGTCCGTGGCCGGGCTCGCGGCGGGGATGATCACGTCGGGGGCAAAGACGCCCCCTCCTCAAGGTCTTGCGTAGGACGATCCGATGCCGACGACCGAAACGGGGACGGCCGGCACACAGGGCAAGCGGTGGCGCCTAGGCCTCGCCGCCCTCATCGGCGCGCTGGCTGGGGCAATGCTGTTTCCGCGTCCGGCTAAGGGTCAAAAGGAGCGGAAGCTCTAAGAACGCATTGAAGCGCGCCCATCGTCGCTCGATCAGAACGGCCGTTCGCGCGCAAAAAGCGCCTGAGCCGTGGCGAATGTGTGCTGCCATTGCTGTTCATCCAGCAGGTTGAACGCGGCCAGGAACAGCATCGAACGGACCTCGGCCAGCTTCACGAAGTCGAACAATCGTCGCCGCTCGTCTTCTTCGAGGGTCCGAACCTCCTCGTATCCGCTGATGAGCGCGGCCAATTGGACCTCGGCCGCAGGGCCGTCTTGGGCGATGAGATGCCAAGCCGCCGTCCCGAGATCGATAACGTAGGGACCATGCCCGCAATCGTCGAAATCAAGGAAGCCGACATCGCTTCCCTGCACGACGGCGTTGCCGGCCCAGGCGTCACCGTGGCAATTCCCGGACGGCAAATGATGTCGAGTGGCATCGCCGAATGCCGGCCCGCACCACGCTTCGATGGCGCGCCGGGTTGGCGCAGTGTTGGCAATGCTTTTCAATGCCTCGATCGCCCTCCGACAGAGCGTCAGCGGATCGAGCGGTCGTGTCTCGCTGCCGAGGATACCGGACAGGGCGCCGTGAAGCTTGGCGATGGATGAGCCGAACCGCTTCATGTCGTCCGACGCATGCGTGAGCGGACGACCTTCGAGGGCCGTGAACAGGCATCCGTATCGCGGCTGGCTTCCGAAGCTCAAGGATATGAGGTCGGCCCCGTCGGACGTCGCGATCGGGCGTGCCACATCGATTCCGGGAGTGGGACGGCATTGGCGCAGAAGCCGCAACTCGAACGCGATCTCGGCGCGGGATCGCCCGGTGGGACGATACATGCGCAGATAGTGGTGCTGTGCGCCGCTACTGAGCCTGTAGGTCCGATTGACACCGGCGACGACGCGTTCCGCTCTGTCGAAGCTGCAACCGTATCGTAGCGAGAGACATTCGAGATCAAGATCGTCCATCCGCCCAAGATGAGCGTACAACTTAAAAATGTAAATTGGGCACCGGCCTCAAGGCTGATCCTGCTCCAGCAAAGCCCGGTAGCGCGCCGCCGAACGGCTGACGATGGCGCGCGCCTCCTCCGTGATATGCAGGCCGAAGGCGCCGTAAAGGCGTGCGAACGCCTTCATCTCCAACCGGGCCGAGATGCGGGCGACGGTGCCGCCGGAGAGCGGCAGCCAGTTCGGGTAGCTCCATAGGAAGGAGATGGTCTTCCGGTCCGCGCCGACCTGCACGATGTCGCCCGCGAGCAGCGCGCCGCGCCCGTCCGCGCCATCCTGCCAGTGCAGCACGGAACCGCCGGGGAAGTGGCCGCCGAGGCGCAGCAGGGTCAGGCCGGGGGCGAGGTCGCGCTCGTCCTCTTCCCAGAACACCACGCGGTCGTCGGGGCGCATCACCCAGTCGCGGTCGCGGGCGTGGAGGTAGACCGGCGTATCGAAGGCCGCCGCCCAGTCGGGCATGGTGGTGTAGTAATGCGGATGCGAGATCGCGATGCCGGCAAGGCCGCCGAGCGCCTGCACCAGCGCGACCGTGGCCGGATCGAGCAGGGCGATGCAGTCCCACAGAACATTGCCCTGTGGTGTTTGCAGCAGGAAGGCGCGCTGGCCGATGCCGAAACGGGGATGGGTCTCGATCTCGAACAGCCCCGGCTCGACCTGACGCCACGCGTTGGCGTGAGCGGATGCGAGTGCGCCGGGCGTCGTCCAGCGCTGGCCCGATGCGGGCACGTATTGCCGCTCCTCGTCGCAGATCGGGCATCGCTCGGGCGGGCTCGGCGCATCGGGGAAGCTGGTTCCGCAAGTGACGCAGATGTGGATCGTCACAGGCCTTCCTCCCGCCTCCGCATAGGGGTGGATCAACCGCCGTGGGGGTCCTGGCCACCATCGGAGCGCGGCTCTTCGCGCGGTGATGTCTCCTCGCCCCACTCGGAGCCGATGTCGCCGGGCTCGGTCGGCCCGGGAGAACGATGCTCCGGAACCGGTTTTGAGACCGGACGCTGCTCGTAGCTCCGGGCGCTCGGAGTTTCCACGGGATCGTCAGGTCTGGTGGCGTCGGTCGAGGGCAAAGGGGCCTCCGGGGGTCGTTTCCGGTGAAGGGTCTCACGCGGAGAACGGTTCCCGCAGGCCAAACGGCCCCTGCGTCAGCCCCGCCGCAGCAGGCGCTTGGCCTCGGCTCGGGCGCGATGCTCGAACCGGGCGAGGCGCAGGCGCCGCTCCAGGGAGATCAGGCCGGCACCCGGCGGCTGGGCGATGATCTCGGCGATGGTCTCGCGCTCGGGGTAGAGACTTTCCAGCGCCGAGCCCGGCATCGTCGCCGAGTCGAGCCGCGCGGCGAAACCCTCCGCGTGGAGCGCACGCACGATGGCGTCTTCCAGCACGAGGCCGGGGGCCAGGGCACGCAGGTCCTCGGCATAGGCGGTCTTGAGCAGATGCGCGGTGCCGCCGGAAACCAGAGCGAGGCTCGCCGCGACCGTGCGCCCGTCGAGGCGCAGCAGATCGGCTCGGACGGCGACGGGGCCGACTTCCCTCCCCCCTTGCGACCGAAACAGGGCGCGGGCGAAGGCCTCCGTCCGCGGGCGGCTGCGCAGGGCCGTCCCGGCCTCGCCCTTCCAGCCGGCGGCCTCGAGGCCCAGGAAATCCTCCAGCGCCTGCTCCAGCGCCGCCCCCTCCGTGGCGCGCTCGACGGTGAGCGTCCCGGCCTCCTCGAGACGGCGGCGGCGGCGGCGCAGGTCCTTGAGGCGGCTCTTGTGCGGGTGGCCGGCGAGGAAGGCGTCGTAATCGGCCCGCCGGTCGAGGACCGGACGCTCGAAGGCTGCCACGGTGCCGGTCTTCCAGCCGGCCCGCTCCATGGCGGCGAGCAGCCCGAGTCCGAGGCGGGTCTCTGTCGCGAGCAGCGGCCAGCGCCAGGGACGGCCGCCGGAGGCGAGGGCTAAGCCTTCGACCAGGGCGTCGAGCCGCTCCGCCAGGCCGGAACTGTCGGCGACGAGGGGGGCGCTCGCCGTCACGTAGGGCGAGAGGAAGGGCTGCGCGATTGCCGCGCCGAGCCCGGCAATGTCCGGGCGCAGGGTGAAGGGCAGCAGGGCGGTGATGCCCCTTCCGTCACGGACGACCACCGCCGAGAGGCGGGGATGAGCCAGGCCATGATCGCAATGGGCCGCAACGACCGCCCGGGCGTAGAACGGATGCGAGGGGACGGCATGGATCGCCAGAGCATCCCAGGCCGACGCCTCGGCAGCGAGCGCGGCCATGGGCTCGACGGCCGCCCGCGACGATCCAGAGAGAGAAAGGGTGCGCATCACCAGGCGGCACTCCGCTGGGGAAATCCGACGACCGGCGTCGAGAGGCCGTGAAGGGACCGGGCGCCGAGCGCCAGAATGAGCCCGCGCAGTATCTGGGCCAGCCCCACCGCCAGGGCCGCGCCGACGACCCCGAGCCAGGGCACAAGGGCAAGGCAGAGGCCCGCGGCGAGGACCAGCATCGCCAGGGTGACTCCGGCGCAGAGACGCTCGCCGCCGAGCATGGTCAGCACGTCCTCGGCCGGGCCGAACAGGCTCGCCGCGACGCTGCCGGCGACGAGGATCGCCAGAACCGGAAGGCTGGCGCGAAATCCGTCGCCGAACAGGCCCAGCAGCAGGGGCGACACCGCGACGATGCCGAGACCGACGCCCGCCGTTGCCAGGAAGGTCCAGCGCGCCTGCATGCGCACGAGATGCGCGAGGCCGGCCTCGTCGCCGCGCGCGCGGGCGGCGGCGAGGCGCTGGGCGGTCGTGGCCGAGGCCGCGTAATGCACGAAGGCCACGAATTGCTGGATGCGGGTGGCGGCAAAGTAGAGGCCGACGGCCTCCGGGGCTGCGAGGAAGCCGAGGATCACGACATCGACGAAGCCGAAGGCGCTCGCGGCGAGGTCGCCGGCCGCGATCGGCAGGCAGGCGGTGAGCCAGAGCCGCCAGCGGTAACGGCGCGGGCCAGCCGGCAGGTGGCGGCGCAGGCGTGCGAGCAGCAGCCCGGCTTGAACCGCCGCCGCGAGGCCGGTCGCGGCGAGCGTGCAAGCGATGGCGACCCAGGCCTCGGCCGGCGCGCCCGCGAGGACGGCGCCGATCATCGCGACCATGATGAGAGCTTGGCGCAGCAGGTAGGGCGGCGCGATGGCAAGCAGCGGCCAGCCCTGGCTGCGGGCCACGCCTTCGAGATAATCCTGGAAGGCGAAGAGCGGCACGACGACGGCCGCGACGAGGATCGGCGTGCCGTAGGGGCCGGCGAGCAGGCCACCCTGCAGGAGGGCCACGGCGAGGCCGCCGAGCGACAGAGCAACCCCACCGCCGAGGCTCGCCAGGGCGCCGCCGAGCAGGAAGCCGCGCACACTGTCGAGCCGGCCCGTCGCCTGATCGGCGGGCAAGAAACGGCAGGCGCCCTGGGACAGGCCGAAGGTCGCGGTGTGGCCGAGGATGGCGATCCAGACCCAGATCGTGGCGAAGATCCCGTACTCCGCGCCGCCCATCATGCGCGCCATCAGGACCTGCGCCCCGTAGGCGAACCCGGCCGCGCCGATGCGGACCGCGAACACACCGAGCGCCGAAACGGCGGCTGTCGCGCGCACGGTCCGAGCCCGGACGAGAAGGGTTTCAAGAATGGATGCCGGGAGGCCGCCCGTGATCACCTTGTCCGCTGCCATGGGCGCGCCATCCGAAAGGGCGCCGGGCGCGGATGTGGCCGGCACGCTCGGCGATCAGCCTAGGAAGCGCGGCATTTCGAGCGGGTTAAGAGTGCCTCACAAAACGTCCGCCGGCCCTACGGCTGCTTCGGCGCCGGGATCGGTCCGGAGCCCGGTGTTCCGGTCTGAGCCGGGTCGGGCTTCGTGGTTTCGGACGTGGCGTGGTCCGCCTTCACCGCATCGGTCTTATTCGGATCGATCTTGCTCGGATCGATCTTGCCTGCATCCTTGGCCGCATCCGGCTGGAGCAGCGACAGGGTGATCGCCCGTGTGGCGTGCTCGGCCATGCAGCGCAGGCCGAGATCGTTGAGACGGAAATGGCGGCCCAGCATGTGCGCCTCGGTGGTGCGCTGGGTCGAAAGGAAGCGCATCGCCGCGTAGCGGTGGACCAGGGGCACCGCCTCACGGCGGGCGACGTCCTGCACGGTGCGAACCATCTGCGTGTAGTAGGCGTCGTCGGCCAGGCTCTCGGTGAAGACGGGGTCGATGAGCACGATGTCGATGCCGTGCGATTTCACCCACTGCACCGACTCGTCGAGCGCCTCGCCGAAGGCCTCGATATCGACGCGGGCCAGCGCGTCGTTGGTGCCGACCTGCCAGACGACGAGGTCCGGCTCCATTTCGGCGACCATGGAGCGCAGCCGCTCGCCCGCCCCGCTCGCGACCTCGCCGGGCAGGCCGCGGGCTTCGACCTCGACCTGAACGTCGGGCAGCGCCTGCTCCAGGGCGTTTTCCAGCTTCACCGGATAGCTCGTGGAGGCGCCGAGCCCCGCCGAGGACGAGCCGATCGACAGGACGTGGATCGGCCGCTTCTCCTTGAGCGCCGCCTTGACCGCCTTGAGCCGCGCCAGGGTGTAGAGCTTCGAGCCCGGCACCCGGCATTCGGGCGACAGGCTCAGGTCGAGCGCCTCGACTGTCGCAGTCGCGGGCGCGGCCGGCGCGGTCGAGGGGCCCGACGTCTCGCCGAGGGCGGGAGAGGCCAGACTCAGGCCGAGGAGGACGGCGAGTCGGCGGGCGAGGCGGTGTCGGGAGCCTTGCGCGTCGGCCGCGGTCTGCGGGAACGCCATTCGACGAACCATGCGGTGAAACCCAGTGCGATCAGGCCGAAGCCTACGACCGAAATGTCAACGAAGATACCGCCACCGGTTTGGAAGCGCACGAACTGTCCGGCAAGGCTCAACAGCGATCCCATCGAGAACACCGCGAGCGAGTTGCGCCCCAAACCCGACAGAAAGCGGGCAAGTCGCCCGGCATGCGGGGCGATGAGGGCGTAGACACCCTGGAAGGCCAGCACCATCCCGCAGAAATGGATCAGCCGGGCGGGCGAGAGGTAGGTCTTGTCGAAGGTGAAGACGAGGCGCGGCTCCGGCGCCAGCATCGGATCGGGCCGCAATTCGAGCACCGCGAGCACGACGCCGACCGCGACGATGACGACGCCGAGCGGCATCAGGCGCGGCCAGAGGCGCCGCAGCCGCTCCGATCCCCGCGTCGCCTCGTTGGCGAGGAAGCCGAGCACCAGCAGCAATTGCCAGCAGAGCGGATCGAAGAACCAGTCGCCCTCGCCCGGCCAGGAGGGGAAGTTCCACTCGAAGACGAGGCTCGCCCCGTAGAGCGACAGCGAGAGCGCCAGCAGCAGGAGCCGGCTCACCCGGCCGATCAGCACCACGGCCGGGGCGATGGCGATGAGCACCACGTAGAGCGGCAGGATGTTGAAGAAGCCGAGTTGATGCGTGAGCACCACGACGCCGACCATGGTCTGGATCGGGTCGGCGAAGAAGCCGCCGGCATTGTGCCATTCGAGGATGAGCGGGTTGTCGAGGTAGAGCGCGCATCCGGCGATCATCGCGAGCGCCAGCGCCATGATGGTGAGCTGCGCGCGATAGACCTCGATCGTGCGCGACAGGAGCCGCAGCACGGTGATGAGACGCGGCTCCGGCTGGCCGTCGCGCCCACGGGTGGCGAGCCCGATCGACCAGCCGGCGAGGAACACGAACAGCTCGGCGGCATCCGAGATGCCGTATTGCGAGAAGGTGTAGCGCTCGAAGACGTTGCCGGGGATGTGGTTGATGAAAATCGTGATCAGCGCGAAGCCGCGCCAGAAATCGATCGCGTTCGGCTCGCGCATCAGGCTCCACGGTCCGGCGGTGTGACGTCGCAGCGGCAGGGTCCCGGCCTCCCGCGCGGCACGCGAGAGCGGCCGGTACGGCGCCGTTCCGGGACCCGCGACCCGGAGCGGAAGGCGGCCGTCCTGATAGACCGCGCCGTGGTGGATTGGGAAGCGGTGGTTCGGTGACGAGGGCGCGATAACGACCGATCAGGCCGCGCCGTGCAGGTGCCCCGCATGCCACCGGCGCAGGGCGTCGAGGGTGACGACGCCGTCCGGCCAGGCGTGACCCTGAAGATGCTGGTGCGGCGCATCCGGCTCGCCGAGATCGGAGACGGCGGAGAAGGCGCCGTCGAGCCGGTGGCTCTGCGTGTAGCGGCTGCGGGTGGCGAGCACCGGCAGGCCGGCGCCGAGCGCCGAGCGGATGCCGGCCGCCGAATCCTCGAAAGCGATCGCCTCGGACGGATCGATGCCAAGGCGGTGGACGGCCAGCGCGAAGATGTCCGGGGCGGGCTTCTTCTGCGCGGCCTCGTCGCCGGCGGCGATCACGTCGAAGGGTTGCGCGTCGCCCGGGAAATTGAGCCGGAGCAGGAGGTCGATGTTCGGCCGGCTGGTGGTAGTGGCCACCGCCAGCCGCACGTTGTCCGCGCGCGCCTCTTCCACGAGTCGCCGCACGCCGGGGCGGAGCGAGAGACCGCCGCGCTCCGCCAACTCCCCGTAATGGCGCGTCTTGAGATCGTGGATCTCCGGCATCCGGCGCTTGAGCGCGTGCGCCTCCTCGGGGTGGTATCGCTCGATGTAGTGGACGAGCCGCTCCTTGCCGCCCATCACCTTGAGCAGTTCGGCGTAGAAATCCGGCGACCATTGCCAGGGCAGGCCGAGCGCCTCGAAGGCGCGGTTGAAGCCCTGGCGGTGGAGGTCTTCGGTCTCGGCGAGCGTCCCGTCGACGTCGAAGATCAGCGCCTTCAGCATCGCACGCCGTCCCGCCCGGTGGCGGCCTCGGCCGCCTCGCGGATCGCCGCGACGTTCTTCTCGTAGTGGGTCGGTCCGCCCTTGAAGGCGGCGGAGCCGGCGACGAGGATGTTGGCACCGGCCTGCGCGGCGGGGCCGGCGGTCTCCGGGGTGATGCCGCCATCGACCGAGATGTCGATGGAGCGGCCCGCCGTCATCGCCTTGACGCGCGCGACGGTCTCCAGGGACGAGTGGATGAAGCTCTGGCCGCCGAAGCCGGGATTGACCGTCATCACCAGCACGAGATCGACGATGTCGAGCAGCGGCTCGATGGCGGAGGCCGGCGTGCCGGGGTTGAGCGCCACGCCCGCGCGCTTGCCCAAGGATCGGATCGTCTGAAGCGAGCGGTGGATGTGCGGACCCGCCTCGACATGGACCGTGATCGCGTCGGCTCCCGCCTCGGCGAAGGCGGCGAGGTAGGGGTCGGCCGGGGCGATCATCAGGTGGACGTCGAAGACCTTGTCGGTCCAGGGCCGCAGCGCCTTCACCACCGCCGGGCCGAAGCTGATGTTGGGCACGAAGTGCCCGTCCATCACGTCGAGATGGATCCAGTCGGCACCGGCTTGCGCGATCGCCCGCGTCTCCTCACCGAGCTTGGAGAAGTCGGCGGCGAGGATCGAGGGTGCGAGAAGGGTCATGGAACGGCTCGAAGCGAACACGGCGCCGCCCTGCGAAAACCGCGGGCGGTCCTGGGAGGGAGAAGCGTCCTGCACCCGATCTAGTGCATCGGACGGAAAGTTGCGCGTTGGCTTCACGCAAAAAGAGCCGGCGCTGATAGGGGCAGGCCGGCATTCGTCACCGATTTCACCGAGCCGGCTCAGCCAGAACGTCAGGACGTCGACGACAACCGAAAGGCGCGCGGCCGCTCCGAACGGTGCCAGGCGGAGGGTTGGTCTTCCGCACCGGTGCCGAGCGGACACTGCACGATGACGCTGTCGCTCCAGCGCCCGTACTTGTAACCGATCGCCGGAAGGTATCCGACGCGGGCGAAGCCGCAGGCCTCGTGCAGGCGCAGGGAGGCCTCGTTGCTCGCGTCGATGTAGCCGATCATCTGCCGGTAGCCGCCCGCGGCGCAGGCCTCGATCAGCGCCGGCAGCAGGCGGCGCCCGATGCCGGCATGCAGGTGGTCGGGGTGCACGTAGATCGAGTGCTTCAGGGCGTAGCGATAGGCCGGGCGCTTGCGGAACGGCACGGCGTAGGCGTAGCCGGCGATCTGCCCGCCCCGCTCGGCGACGAGATGGGGCAGACGCTTGCTGCGCATGTTCTTCCGCCGCCGCCGCAGTTCGTCGGGCAGCAGGCGTTCCTCCTCGAAGTCGCCGGTATCGCCGACGCCTTTCCGGATGTGGCGCTCGTAGATGGCGATCATCGCCGACACGTCGGCATCCGACGAGGGACGGATCACCACCTCCGCGTGAGAGGGAATCGCCGCCGCGCCCTCTGCCATCAGGCGCCCTCGCGCAGGACGTAGGTGTGGAAGCGGATGCGCCCGTCCGGATCGGTCTCGCGGTAGACGCCCTGGATCTCGGCTTCGAAACCGGGAAACAGGTTGGCGGCCGCCTCGAACATCTTGAAATAGTCGAGCATGGGTTTCGCCCGCTCGTCGAGCCGCTCGCCCGGCAGCACCGTGCCGATGCCGGGCGGATAGACCAGCATCAGGGTCGTGGCGATGCGCCCCTCCGCTTCCGCGATCGGCACGTAATCGACCCGGTTGCGCGTCAGCATCTGCGCGGCGGCCTTGGGCGCCATCACCATCTCCGGCAGGTGCTCGGGCATGAATTGCTTGCGCTGGAGCGCCGAGGTGCCCGATTCACGGTGGAAGTTGTGATAGTCGGCGCAAAGATCGCGCAGGCCGACGCCGCGATAACGCTTGGGCCGCCGGGCCACGAATTCCGGCATCGCCTCTTCGAGCGGCACGTTGTCGTCGTGCAGCCGCTTGAAGGCGACGAGGCCGGAGATCAGCGTGCCGGCCTTGGACGACTCGACGCCCGGCGTCAGCAGGAAGAGCAGCGAGTTGAGGTCGTTCTTCTCCGGCACGATCCGGTTCTCGCGCAGGTATTGCGCGACGATCGGCGCCGGCACGCCGTGTTCGGCATAGGCACCGGTCTTCCGGTCGAAGCCGGGGGTGAGCACCGTGAGCTTGTTGGGGTCGGTGATGGCGAAGCCCGGCGCGACATGGGTGAAGCCGTGCCACGCCGCGCCCGGCGTCAGTTCCCAGTAGCGGGCGTCGGCGGCGAGCGCGTCGGTCGGCACGGATTCCCACGGGATTTCCGTGCCTTCGGGCCCCTTCACCACATCGGGCACGAAGGGGTCGAAGAACCAGCGACGCTTCGGGTCGGCCTCGCGCTCCTCGAACTCCTTGCGGATGGCGCGGGCTTTCTTACGCCACTCGATGCCCAGCCGGATCGTGTCGTCCCACAGCACGACGCCGGAGCGGCCCTTCATCATCTGCGCGCCGACATCGAGCGAGGCGAAGATCGGGTAGAACGGCGAGGTCGAAGCGTGGACGAGGAAGCTCTCGTTCAGGCGCTTGTGTTCCACGCGCCGGGTCTGGCCGCGGATATGCCCGTCGCGGGTGTGGATCTGCGAGGCCTGGGAGAAGCTGGCGAGCTGCTTGTGGGTCGATTGCGTGGCGATGATGCCCGGCGAGGTCTCGTCGAGCCCGGTCAGGCCCATGGCGAAGCGGCGCTGGTAGAGCGGGTGGAACTTCATGAAGCCCGCCCAGGCCTCGTCGAACAGGATGTAGTCGCACAGGTGGCCGATGCGCTCGACGATGGCCTGCGCATCGTAGATCGTGCCGTCATAGGTGCATTGCTCGATCACGGCGCAGCGGAACGGGCGCTCCTTGCGCCACGCCTCCTTGTCCTTCACGAGCGGGTTGTCGCGGATCTTCTCGCGGATGCGGCCCTCGTCGAGCGCCTCGTGGTAGATCGGGCCGATGAGGCCGTAGGCGTTGCGGTCGGTCTCGAGGAAGATCGGGATGCCGCCGGCCAGCAGCAGCGCGCCGTGATGCGCGGCCTTGTGGTTGTTGCGGTCGAACAGGACGAGGTCGTCCTCGGCGACCAGCGAGCCCAGCACCACCTTGTTCGAGGCCGAGGTGCCGTTGAGGACGAAGTAGGTCTTCTCCGCCCCGAAGATCTTCGCGGCTTCCTTCTGCGCCTTCAGGGCCGGGCCCTCGTGGGTCAGTAGGTCGCCGAGATCGAGCACCGAGTTGTCGAGGTCGTCGCGAAAGATCGCCTCGCCGAGATGCTCGACGAAGATGCGACCGATCGGCGAGCGGTTGTAGAAGATGCCGCCGTTATGGCCGGGGCAGGTCCAGAGCTGATTGCCCTCCTCGGCGTAATCGACCAGCGCGCCGAAGAACGGCGTCTTCAGCGTGTCGGCATACTGCGTCACGCGGGAAACGAGGCCGCGGGCGATGAACTCGGGCGTCTCCTCGGCGAGGAAGATGTAGCCGTCGATGAAATCGAGCAGCTCGACCGGGATGTCCTCCAGCCGCTTGCGGCGGACCATGATGACGATCGGCATCTCGAGGCCGCGCTTGCGCATCATGTCGATGAGCGCGGCCGCCTTGCCCTCGAGTCCGCGCTTGCCCCAATCCACCACGAGGCAACCGACGGCCGAATCGGTCTGCACCGCGATCGAGGCATCCTCGACGCGCCGCGCCCGCACCACCTCGAAGCCGCGCTTCTCCACCGCCGCGACGATCTGATCGACGCGCGCGCCCTCCAGATCATCCGGATCGAAGGCGGGGGTGCACATCAGCACGGTGAAGCGGCGGTGAAAATCCATGGAACGCGGCTCTTCTCACGAACGGAAACCCAGCCTTTCCGGCTCATCCGCGACGATTCGATGACATGATGGCGATGGGCGCCGTCACCGCAGCGTGAGGGGAAAGCTGAGTTCGGTGAAACCTTCGAGGGTCAGCAGCCCGGCGGGCGGCGGCGGAAAGGGGGCGGCTGCCTCCACGGCGCGGGCCGCGCGCTCGCCCAGCACCGCCGGCCCCTCCTCAAGCACGATCCCGCCGAGCGCGCCATCGGCCTCGATCCGCACCCGAACCGTGACCTGCCCGCCCCGCCCCGGCGCCGCGGCGCGATCCGCCGTCCCGATGCGGTTGACGATTCCGGCCACCCAGGCCTTGGCCCGCGCGTCGACCCGCGGTGCGGCGGAAGCCGGCACGAGCGGCGCGCTCAGCATCAGCGCCGCGAGGAGAAGGGGCCGAACGGAAAGCGGGGGCAAGGACAGCGACTCCGTGAACAAAAAGGGCGCGGCGTCGTCTTCGGGGGATACCCGCCCTGGCGCGATGCAGTGGCTCGAAGCCCGGCCGTCCCGGATCGTAACGCCACCCGTGACGCGAAGTGCCGCCAGATGACGGTGCCGCCGCGTCTTTTTGGATCACGCTGGCGTGGGGCCGCGCGGCCGATCTGGCTGACGCGCAGCACCTGCGCGGCGAGCCGTGCGCGCCCGCGTCACGTCGCGGAGGGCGGCGCCGGGCGGCTCAGATCGTCGCCGCCGCGCCCCGGCGCAGGTGCTCGTCGAGGCGCGGCATGATCTCGACGAAGTTGCAGGGGCGGTGGCGGTAGTCGAGCTGGCTGGCGAGGATGCCGTCCCAGGCGTCCTTGCAGGCGCCGGGCGAGCCCGGCAGCACGAAGATGTAGGTCGCCCCCGCGACGCCGGCGGTCGCCCGCGATTGCAGGGTCGAGGTGCCGATCTTGTCGTAGGAGATCCGGTGGAACACCGCAGAGAAGCCGTCCATCCGCTTCTCGAACAGCGGCTCGATCGCCTCCGGGGTCACATCGCGCCCGGTAAAGCCGGTGCCGCCGGTGGTCAGGATGACGTCGATGCGGGGATCGTGGATCCAGCCCTCGACTTTCTCCCGAATCGACACGGCCTCGTCCGGCACGATGTCCCGCTCGGCAAGGCGATGCCCGGCCCCCGTGATCCGGGCGACCAGGGTGTCGCCGGACCGGTCGTCGGCGAGCACACGGGTGTCGGACACCGTCAGCACGGCAATGGCAAGGGGGATGAAGGCGCGGGGCGTCGGCTCGCTGGTCATGCTGCCGATGTTGTCCCACGGCTGGCACGGGTCAACCGTTGCCTGACGTCGCGGGGGAGCCATGCACATCCCGGTCGGGCGATGCGTTGAGGCGCCGGGCCGCGCCGTGCTACGCGCGGAGCGATTTCGCGAAATCGCGACACGTCCGAGGCGCTGACAACGATGATCCCCCGCTACTCCCGTCCCGAGATGACCGCGATCTGGTCGCCGGAGAGCCGGTTCCGGATCTGGTTCGAGATCGAGGCCCACGCCACCACGGCGCTCGCCAATATCGGCGTCGTGCCGAAGGAGGCCGCCGAGAAGGTGTGGGAGAAGGGCCGCGACGCGGTCTTCGACGTCGCCCGCATCGACGCGATCGAGGCGGTGACGAAGCACGACGTCATCGCCTTCCTCACGCATCTGGCCGAGATCGTCGGGCCGGAGGCGCGCTTCGTCCACCAGGGCATGACCTCTTCGGACGTGCTCGACACCTGCCTCAACGTGCAGCTCACCAAGGCTGCCGACATCCTGATCAAGGATCTTGACGCGCTGCTCGCCGCGCTGAAGCGGCGTGCCTTCGAGCACAAGTTGACGCCGACCATCGGCCGCTCGCACGGCATCCACGCCGAGCCCGTCACTTTCGGCCTCAAGCTCGCCCAGGCCTATGCCGAGTTCGCCAGGGCCAAGGACCGGCTCATCGCCGCACGCAAAGAAGTCGCGACCTGCGCGATCTCGGGCGCGGTCGGCACCTTCGCCAACATCGACCCGCGGGTGGAGGAATACGTCGCCGAACAGATGGGCCTCGCACCGGAGCCGGTCTCGACCCAGGTGATCCCGCGCGACCGCCACGCGATGTTCTTCGCCGTGCTCGGCGTGATCGCCAGCTCGATGGAGCGTCTGGCGACGGAAGTACGCCACTTGCAGCGCACGGAAGTGCTGGAGGCGGAGGAGTTCTTCTCCGAGGGGCAGAAGGGTTCGTCGGCCATGCCGCATAAGCGCAACCCGGTGCTCACCGAGAACATCACCGGGCTCGCGCGCATGGTGCGCGGCTACGTGACCCCGGCGCTGGAGAACGTCGCGCTCTGGCACGAGCGGGACATCTCGCATTCCTCGGTCGAGCGGATGATCGGCCCGGATGCCACCGTCACCCTCGACTTCGCGCTCGCCCGGCTCACCGGCGTGATCGACAAGCTGCTGATCTACCCCGAGCAGATGCAGAAGAACCTCGACCGGCTCGGTGGCCTCGTCCACTCGCAGCGGGTGCTGCTGGCGCTGACGCAGGGCGGCCTCTCGCGCGAGGATTCGTATCGGCTGGTCCAGCGCAACGCGATGCCGGTCTGGCGCGGCGAGGGCGATTTCCTCACCCTGCTCAAGGCCGACCCGGAGGTGACCGCCGTGCTGAAGCCGGAACAGATCGAAGAGTGCTTCGACCTCGGCTACCACCTCAAGCACGTCGACACGATTTTTTCGCGCGTGTTCGGGGAAGCCTGATCGGTCCTGCACGGAACCTGCTTCGCGCTCGCTGACGTCGAACGATCGAGGACTGCCATGAGCCGCACCGCCTATCTCAACGGCCAGTTCCTGCCCCTGGACGAAGCCCGCGTGCCGGTGATGGACCGCGGCTTCCTGTTCGCCGACGGGATCTACGAGGTCGCCGCCGTGCTGCACGGCCGCCTCGTGGACAATGCCGGGCATCTCGCCCGGCTCGACCGCTCGCTCGCCGAGATCGGCATCCGCAATCCTCATACGGCCGAGGAATGGGAGCGGCTGGAGACGGACCTCGTCGCCAAGAACGAGGTGCGCGAGGGTCTCGTCTATATCCAGGTGACGCGGGGTGTGGCCGAGCGCGACTTCTCGTACCCCAAGGGGGACGTGGCCCCGACCGTGGTGATGTTCACGCAGGAGAAATCCATCGTGAACAACCCGATGGCCGAGACCGGGGTAAAGGCGATCACCGTGCCGGACCTGCGCTGGAAGCGGCGGGACATC
This sequence comes from Methylorubrum extorquens, assembly GCF_024169925.1. Lineage (NCBI taxonomy): Bacteria > Pseudomonadati > Pseudomonadota > Alphaproteobacteria > Hyphomicrobiales > Methylobacteriaceae > Methylorubrum > Methylorubrum extorquens. The sequence goes on along the minus strand of NZ_JALJXF010000001.1, from coordinate 57,395 downwards.
AAGTCGGTGGCGCTTCTGGCCCAGGTTCTCGCCAAGCAGCAGGCCGCGGAGGCGGGTGTCGCCGAAGCCTTCATGGTCGAGGACGGCAGCGTGACGGAGGGCTCGTCCTCCACCGTCTTCATCGTCACCAAGGGCGGCGCCCTGGTGACGCGCCCGCTCTCCCATGCGGTGCTGCCCGGCATCACCCGCAAGGCGGTGCTGGCGCTGGCGAAGGAGACCGGCCTCAGCTTCGAGGAGCGGCTCATCAAGGTCGGCGAGTTGTCCGAGGCGGCGGAAGCCTTCTACACCTCGGCCTCGGCCTTCGTGATGCCGGTGGTGGAGATCGACGGCACGCCGCTCGGCGACGGGCGGCCCGGCCCGGTGGCGCGGCGCCTGCGCGAGTTGTACTTCGCCTTCGCCGAAGGCTCCGAGTCTTAAGTCTGGCTTGGCCTGACAGGAACGCGAAGGTGCGCGCACCCGTTGGTTCTCGAAGGACCACCGAGGACGCAATGACTCTATCCAAGAATGCGGTACGCGCTGCCGCCCTGCTCGCCGGCCTGATGAGCAGCGCAGCCTTCGCCCAGGACCCGTCGGTGCCGCAGCGCGGGCAGGACAGCGACCCGAAGCTGCCCGCCCCGCAGGAGCAGGTGCCGGAAAAGGTCAGACCCGAAAGCGGCAATTCCGGCGCCACGCTGAGCGAGAAGCTCGAGAAATCCGACGGCGTGATCAAGCCGCCCGCCGGTGTCGATCCCGAGATCAAGACGATCGCACCCGAGCCGACACCGAACTCGACCCCCGTGATCAAGCCGCCGGGCAACGCCAGATAACGCTCGACCACACATCAGCCATGCGAAGCGGTCCCCAAAGGTCGAGCCCGCTTCGCTTGACCTGCCTGCCCAGATCGCCGAATACGCGCCCGTATGCCCGATCCCCGACCTGATGGCCGGGGTTTTCGCGCGTGGCGCAACCGCTTGGCGCCCGCGCCCGCGAGTTCGAGACAGGTCAGACGCGCATGGCGAACGTCGTCGTCGTAGGCGCCCAGTGGGGCGACGAGGGCAAGGGCAAGATCGTCGATTGGCTCTCGGAGCAGGCCGACGTCGTCGTCCGCTTCCAGGGCGGTCACAATGCCGGCCACACGCTCGTGGTGGGCGAGGCCGTCTACAAGCTCTCCCTGCTGCCCTCCGGCGTGGTCCGCCCGAATACGCTCGGCGTGATCGGCAACGGCGTGGTGCTCGACCCCTACGCGCTCGCCTCCGAGATCGACCGGCTCGCCGGCCAGGGCGTCACCGTCACCCGCGAAAACCTTCGCGTGGCCGACAACGCCACCCTGATCCTCTCGCTCCACCGCGAACTCGACGCCTTGCGCGAGGACGGGGCGCCGGGCACCAAGATCGGTACGACCAAGCGCGGCATCGGCCCGGCCTACGAGGACAAGGTCGGCCGCCGGGCGATCCGCCTGATGGATCTGGCCGAGCCCGAGACCCTGCCGCCGAAGATCGAGCGGCTGCTCGCCCACCACAACGCTCTGCGCCGCGGCTTCGCGCTCGAGGAAATCTCCGAGCAGGCGATCCTCGATGAGCTGACGGGGATCGCCGCGCGGGTGCTGCCCTATCAGGACACCGTGTGGCGCTTGCTTGACGAGGCGCGCCGGGGCGGCAAGCGGATCCTGTTCGAGGGCGCGCAGGGCGCGCTGCTCGACGTCGATCACGGCACCTACCCGTTCGTCACCTCCTCCAACACGGTGGCGGGACAGGCGGCGACCGGTTCGGGCCTCGGCCCGCGCGCCATCGGCTACGTGCTCGGCATCGCCAAGGCCTACACCACCCGCGTCGGCGAGGGCCCGTTCCCGACCGAGCTGCACGATGAAATCGGCCAGCGCATCGGCGAGCGCGGCCATGAATTCGGCACTGTCACCGGCCGCAAGCGCCGTTGCGGCTGGTTCGACGCCTGCCTCGTGCGCCAGACCGTGAAGACCTCAGGCATCGACGGCATCGCGCTGACCAAGCTCGACGTGCTCGACGGCTTCGACGAGATCCGGGTCTGCACCGCCTACGACATCGACGGGCAGCGCTTCGATCATCTTCCCGCGAGCCAGGCGGCGCAGCAGCGCGCCGTTCCGGTCTACGAGACGATCCCCGGCTGGAGCGGCACCACCGCGGGCGCCCGCTCCTGGGCCGAGCTTCCGGCGCAGGCGATCAAGTATGTGCGCCGGATCGAGGAGCTGATCGGCGCGCCGGTGGCGCTGCTCTCCACCTCGCCGGAGCGCGACGACACGATCCTCATGCACAACCCCTTCGAGGATTGAAGTCCCGGAACGACGGGGAGAGACAGGCAGATCCGGGCACGATGGCCGACTATTATCCGTTGCTGGCACGCGCGCTCGACGCCCTGCCCGACCGTTCCCCGGCCCTGCGCCGGGCGGTCTACGACCGTGCACGCAGTGCGCTGATCGCGCAGCTCCGCTCGCTCGATCCGCCGGTGCCGGAAGCCGACATCGACCTCGAACGCAAAGCGCTCGATACGGCAATCGGCCGCCTGGAGGCGGAGTACGAGACGCCGCCCGCCGCGGCGCCGATACCGGCCGAGGCGCCTGCAGCGGCTCCACCGGAGGCACCCCCTCCCCCGCCGGCCGAGCCGACCCGGCCCGAGCCGCTCTCGCCCGGCCCCCTGCCGCCGACGCTGCCGGAGGCGGAGCCGCCGCAGCATTCCGATGAGCCGCTGGTTCTGCCCCCGGCCTCGGTGCCGGCCGGGATCGGATCGGACATCGGACCTGCCGAACCGAAGCCGCCGGCGGAGACGGTGCCCTTCATGCCGCCGCCCCGCCGGGCGAGGATCGACGAGGCCGCCAAGCCTGCGCCGGAGACAGCGGACGGCTTTATCCCGCCGGTTGCCGAGCCTGAACTGGCCTCCGTCGCGCCAGAGGCCGATGCGAGTGCCGATCCGTCGCCCGAGACCAACGGTGCCAGCGAGGCGGGCAACGGCCGCCAGCGCCCGCGCATCGACGTGGTGACGCCGCCCACAGGCCGCTCACGCCTGCTGCGTAACCTGTTCGTGGGCAGCGTGCTCGCGGCGGTGATCGCGCTGATCGCGGTGGCGGCCTTCTTCCTGCGTGACCAACCCTCCGATCTCCAACAGAGCGCGGCCGAGCGGGAGACGCCGGCCGAGCAGCCGGATGCGAAGTTCTCGGATCGGGTCGGAGCCGAGCGCAGCGAGGCCGAAGTCCGGCCGAAGCCCGTCGCTCCCGGTGCCACCCCGGCCCAGCCGGAGGTGACCGTCTCACAGCGGGCGATTCTCTACGAAGAGAACCAGAGCGACACGCGCGCCCAGCCGATCGCGACCAACGGCCATACGGTCTGGCGGCTGGAAGCGGTGAACGGCGAACAGGGCGAGCCCCTGCAGACGGTGCTCCGCGTCAACGTAGAGTTCCCGGAGGCGGGGCTGACGCTGGCGATGACCATGCGCAAGAATTCGGATGCGACGCTGCCCGCGTCTCACACCGTCGAACTCGCCTTCACCAACAACGCGGAGGCCGGCGCCAAGCGCGCGGTGCAGAATATCGGCCTGCTCCAGCTCAAGGACGAGGAAGCCTCCCGCGGCTCACCGGTCTCGGGCCTGCCGGTGCGGGTGCGCGAGAACCTGTTCCTGATCGGCCTATCGTCGCTGAAGAGCGATGTGGACCGCAACACCGAGCTGTTGCTTCACAAGAACTGGTTCGATCTGGCCCTGACCTATGCGAACGGCCAGAGGGCGGTCATCAGCCTCGAAAAGGGCGCGGCCGGCACCCAGGCGCTGCAGAGCGCCTTCGCGCAGTGGCGCGACTGAGGCTCTGATGTTCTGACCTTGCAGGAGCCCGAGAGGTGGTACCCGCCTCTCGGGCTGATGCGTTGGAGCGTTGACGGTCGCTCACATGAAAAAGCCCGGCCCATGATGGGCCGGGTTTTTCCATTCTAGGATCGGGAGCAGGCGTCCGAACGACGCCGTGCCGCCTTACGAGATCCGCGCCTCGGTCCGGGGCAGCTCGCGGGTTGCGAGGTTGCGCTTGACCGCCTCCTGCACCTTCTCGAAAGCCCGCACCTCGATCTGACGGACACGCTCGCGCGAGACGCCGAACTCGCCCGACAGATCCTCCAGGGTGATCGGATCGTCGGCCAGCCGCCGCGCCTCGAAGATGCGTCGCTCGCGCGGGTTCAGCACGCCGAGCGCGTCGCGCAGGGCCGAGAGGCGGTTGCGCCCCTCCTCCTCGCGGGCGAGCACGGTCTCCTGGCTCGGGCTGTTGTCCACCAGCCAATCCTGCCACTCGCCCTCGCCCTCCTCGCGCAGGGGCGCGTTGAGCGAGGTGTCGCCGGACAGGCGGCGGTTCATGTCGATCACGTCCTGCGTCGGCACGCCGAGCGAGGTCGCGATCTGCTGGACCTGATCGGGGCGCAGGTCGCCCTCGTCGAGCGCCGAGATGCGGCCCTTGGCCTTGCGCAGGTTGAAGAACAGCTTCTTCTGGTTGGCGGTGGTGCCCATCTTCACGAGCGACCACGAGCGCAGGATGTATTCCTGGATCGCCGCCTTGATCCACCACATCGCGTAGGTGGCCAGCCGAAAGCCCTTGTCCGGATCGAAGCGCTTGACGGCCTGCATCAGGCCGACATTGCCCTCGGACACCACTTCGCTGATCGGCAGGCCGTAGCCGCGATAGCCCATGGCGATCTTGGCCACGAGACGCAGGTGCGAGGTCACGAGGCGGTGGGCGGCTTCGCGATCGCCGCCGTCACGCCAACTCTTGGCCAGGGTAAACTCTTCCGCCGGCTCCAGCATCGGGAACTTGCGGATCTCATCGAGGTAGCGCGAAAGGCCTCCCTCATTGGCGAGCACGGGCAAAGCGCCGGCCATGTGCACCTCCTTCAACAGCCCCCCTGTCGGGCGGGCTCCAAGCGTATGGCCGCTCCCTTGAGCCGACCACGCCGCTCCCCATCTTAATGGAAATCCGTCATGCCCGGTAGCGACCAACGCTGTTCACGCAGGGTCCAACGCGCGAACCGGAGTCCGGGTTTAACGTGTCACGGGCGCACAGGGGTCGCAGTGCCGAAACGCACCTTTCTTAGCCCCCTTTCGATGCTCCACCGCACCCCGCGCGTACCGCCTCGATAGGGCGTCTCGATAGGGGATCTCATGCCCCGCGGAGGCGGACCGGCTCCTGAGCGGTCGCGCGCAGGCGCGCATCGAGGAGGCGCAGGATGTCGTCTCGCGGCTGCGGACGGCCGAGATGGTAGCCCTGCATGAAGGGGCAGCCCATGGCCTGGAGCGTGGCGAGGTCGTCGGCGGTCTCGATCCCCTCGGCCACGACTTCGAGACCGAGCGCCCGGCCGAGACCAAGCACCGCCTGGACGAGGCCGCGCTTGTCCTCAGCCTCGGTCAGACCGGTCACGAGGCTGCGGTCGATCTTGACCCGGTCGGCCCGCAACTGGCGCACCGAGGCCAGCGACGAATAACCGGTCCCGAAATCATCGAGCGCCATCCGGATGCCGGCCCGCGACAGCGCCAGCAGCTTGCCCTGCACCGCCTCGATATCGAGCGCCGTCTCCTCGGTGATCTCGATCTCCAGGGCTGTTGCCGGCAGGCCGAGCAGCCGGAGGCGCTCGAGCACGATCTCATCGACCGCGATCTGCGCCATCTCCCGCGGCGAGACGTTCATCGCCACCGAGAGGTCGTGAAGTCCCCGAGCCCGCAGCGTGCACAGCATCGTGCAGGCCTGCTCCAGGATGAAGCGCAGCAGCGATTCGGTCAGGCCCGCCATGGCGGCGGCGGAGATCAGGTCGGCGGGCGGCACCCAGCCATGCACCGGGTGGTGCCAGCGCACCAGGGCCTCCAGGTTGGTCACGCTCCGACCGTCCCCGCCGAAGATCGGCTGGAACCACACGTCCAGCTCGCCCTCGGCCAGGGCCTGCGAGAGATCCCGCTCGCAATCGCGTCGCATCTCCAGGCGCGTGCTGAGCCCGTCGTCGAACAGGCGGACGTGATTGCGGCCGGAATGCTTGGCGGCATAGAGCGCCTCGTCGGCGCAACTCAGCAAATGCGTCAGGCTGTCCGCCGGACGGTGGCAGATGCCGACGCTCACGCCCAGCCGGCCGGTGTCGAAGCTCTCAAACGGTTCCGACACGGTCCGGATGAGGCGCTCCGCGAGGGCGGCCGGGCTCTCGATCACCCGGCCCGTGTCGTAGACGAGGGCGAACTCGTCGCCCCCGAGGCGGGCGGCGTCGCACTCCACCGGCAGGGCGGCCCGGATCCGGCGGGCGACCTCGGCGAGAACGCGGTCCCCGGTGGAGTGGCCGTAAACGTCGTTGACCGACTTGAAGCCGTCGAGGTCGAGCAGCATCAGGCAGACCGATGCCCCCGCCGCCAGCCGCTCCTCCGCCCGCTGGACGAAGCCGGCGCGGTTCAGGAGGCCGGTCAGGCCGTCATGCGTCGCGCGCGCGCGCATCTCCTCCGCCAGGGCGCTCGCGCTGGCATGGGCGGCCTTGCGCGCCTCGGCGAGCGCGGTCGCCTCGTTCTTCAGGCGGCTGGTCTCCCGGAATCCCCGCTCGGTCGCGATCGCGCTGCGGATCAGGGCGGCCAGGTACAGCAGCACGGTGGCCGCGAGGCAGGTCCGGTCGAAACCGCCGACGGCGAGCAGACACCCCGCGACCGACAGGAGCGGCGGCGTGATGAAGCAGATCGGGATGCGCGCGTAGGCGATGCCGTGGGTCACCGCGCCGGCGGTGATTCCGCAGGTGACGGTGAGATAGAACAGTGTCTGCGCCGAGGTGTAGCCATCGCACAGGATCGGCAGGAAGGCCCACACGGAGCCGGAGAGGAGCGCGGCGAGGCAGGCCAGCCAAAGGTGCCGGTCGATCGCCCGGGAGGCGGCCTCTTCGGAGATCGGAGCCCGGCCGGGAGACATCGCCAGCCCCGCACAGGGCGCGCGGCACAGCCCGAAGCGCAACGCGTTGACGGCGGCGGAGGTAGAGAACCAGAGGCCGCCGACGGCACCGTGCCCGGAATGCAGGGCCACCAGGAATCCCGCCAGACCGAGAAGCACGTTGACGGGCAGCGCCTGCTGCACGCTGGCGCGCACCGCCTCGAGCTGATCGCGGCGGATCAGCCTATCGAGATGCGGCTCGGTGCTCGGACGTGAGCGCATGAGGACGAGTCCGGGTCGGACGCTTCGGAGATGAAGCACACTGCCTTTACGCGCAAAGACGTAACAGATGGTTGAGAAGAGATTCGCCGCCCGACCGCACAACGCGATGACGAGCCCGTGACGTCACGACAGACCTTACCTTACGTTCCTCTGGAATGATCTTTCGGCAAGAAGCGCAGAAAGATCGAGATAATCGAGGCCGCTTCGTTCTAATGCCTGCCGTCCCCGCCGCGCCGGAAGCTGCGGTGATCGATCGGCATTCCGGCCGAACCGGCTACGATGAAGTGTCTCTCGCAAAAGGCCCGCTGCGCCGCCGTGCTCGGAGGCAAGACGATCGGTGATCAGGGTTTCGGCAGGCACCTCAAACCCTCGGAAGTTCCGGTTCCACGATGCCGCCTTCGGTCGCGTCCCAACGGCAGGCCGGAGTTCTACTTATCCGGGCATCCGGCGCCCCGAGCGCCGCGCCGATCCCCTCTCACAAAGGTCGTCATGCGCATTCTTCACTCGATCGGTCGGGCCTGCGGCAAAGGCCTTCGCTCCGGCGTCGAAGGTCTGATCGCCGGGCTCGACGGCCTGACACGCGTCGTCCGGCATGCCTCGGACCGCTTCGACACACACTGGGCGCAGCGGACGGCAAGGCTCCGTTCGCGCCGCCGCCCCGCCGGTCCGCAGCCACTCGATCTGCCCTTCCTCCACCTGTAGGCCGCGTCCCGGCGCGTTTCCCCCAGGCTGCCCGTCACCCCTTCTTGCGCAAGGGACGCACGAAACAGCCCGCGCTCGGCACGAAGCCGGTGGCGCCGCAGAACTCCGGCAAACCGGTCTCCTCCGCGGCGGCAAGAAGCTGGATCGTGCTGCATCCCGCCATCCGCGCGGCTTGCGAGGCGGCCTTCAGCAACTGGCGGCCGACGCCGCGGCGGCGCCCGTCCGGAGCGACCAGCAGCATCGTGATCTGCGCTATCGGCGAAGCGCACTCGAGCACCGGATACCAGTGCAGCACCACGATCCCGCTCGGGGGCCCCCATTCGAGGGCGAGCAGCGCCGTGCCGTGGCCGTACCGAAGCATCTCGAGCTGTTGGGCCAGGACGTGCGAGGGCACGGGATGGCCCGAGGCACTCAACAGCTCCGCAAGCCCCGCCGCATCGGCCGGCAGTGCCGAGCGGATCTCCAACCCGTATCGGCTTCCCAACAGCACCTCCGCTCGATGTCGCTCTCAACCTGCGCACGGCGCCCGAGCGCGATCTGCGCTCCTCCACGGGACCGACGGCGCGGGTGTTTCACGGCGGCGGGCCCGGACGCAAGGCGACGCGATTTCCGGGTCCGCGTCGTTGCCGCGGTGTGGTTCGTGGCGCCGTCACCCGGCCGGGCCCCGGCGCCGCGCAGCGGATCGTCTCAGCCGAGGGCGGCCAGCAGCCGCGAAAAATCCTCCGGCAGCGGGCTCTCGAAGCGCAGGCGCTCGCCGGAGCGCGGGTGAAGAAATCCGAGTTCGACCGCGTGCAGAGCCTGCCGCCCGAGGGCATCCAGGGCGGCGCGAGCGGGCTCGCCGAGCCGGGCCGCCTTGGTCTTGAAGGCGCCGCCATAGACCGCGTCTCCCAGCAGCGGATGGCCGCGATGACTGAGATGCACCCGGATCTGATGGGTGCGCCCGGTTTCCAAGTGGCAGCGCAGCAGGGCGGTGACGCCGCTGTCGCCGTGCACTTTTTCGATTCGGTAGTGCGTGATCGCCTCCCGCCCCTCGCCCTCGCGGACCACGGCGATCTTTTCGCGATTATGGCGCGAGCGCGCGAGGTTCGCGCGGATCGTGCCAGCCCGCGGCTCCGGCACGTTCCAGACCAGCGCCAGATAGGCCCGCTCCAGGGCGCCACTGCGGCCATGGTCGGCGAATTGGGCCGAGAGGCCCTGATGGGCGAGATCGTTCTTGGCAACGACGAGCAGGCCGCTCGTATCCTTGTCGAGACGGTGGACGATACCGGGCCGACGCACGCCACCGATGCCGGACAGGCTCGCCCCGCAATGCGCGATCAGCCGATTGACGAGGGTGCCGTCCTCGTGCCCCACCGCTGGGTGCACGACGAGCCCCGCCGGCTTGTCGATGACGATAAGATCCTCGTCCTCATGTAAGACGGCGAGCGGCAAAGCCTCACCGAGGGGCTCGGCGGGACGGGGCACCGGAACGCTGAGATCGATCCGGCTGCCGGCCCCGACCTTGCGCGCGGGATCGCGCACCACGACCCCGTCGCAGCGCACGAGCCCCTCGCGCACCAAGCCCTGGAGCCGGGCACGGGAGAGATCGTCGAAGACGCGGGCAAGGACGCGGTCGAGCCGCTCGGGGACGGTTCCCTCATCGAGAACGAGGCTGCGCGCCTCATCCGCGTCGGGGATCATGGAAAGCACCGTGGAGGACACCGTGAGGATTCTCGTCATTTCGCCCCGGAAAGCGCTTGCGGGGTCCGGGATGCCTCGCTATACGAACCCCCGTCGGCCAGGAAGCTCCCATCGTCTAGCGGTCTAGGACGTCGCCCTCTCACGGCGAAAACAGGGGTTCGATTCCCCTTGGGAGCGCCATCCGGCTCAATGACTTAGGTCTGGTTCAGCCCTCCGCGGCTGTTGTCGTTGCAGAAATCGTTGCAACGCGGAGCGCTGATTATGCCTCCTGATCCCAAACACCAGCCGCAAGTCCACCTCGCCGATCTTCGGTCCTGGGACGAGCTCGAGCAGTGGGTTTCCGCGGCGGCCGAGCGTGCAGGATGCAGCTGTGCCGAGGCTCTGAAGGATCTGCGCCGCAAGGGCGCTTTCGTGAGCCTGCTGTGCGCCGAGCTTGGGATCTCACCCCCGCCGCGATCGAAACCCGGACCGAAGCCCCGGCCGGTCCGGGATACGCTGATCGAACAGCTCAGAGCCCACGCAGAGACGAAGCTCGGGCTGCGCGGCGCCGCGCTCTGGGCGTGGGTACACAGCCATCTCGATAACCCCGATGCGCTGTTCGGCGACAGGCTCAGCGTCACCGGCGCGGCTATGAAGCGACGCTACTATCGGTCCCGCAAAGTCCGAGCGGAGTGACAAGTTCCGACGGCATAATTCGTCACCAGACAGCGGGCCAATCAGCGCCGATCATGCAGCCTCTAGCCGTCGCATAGCCGATTGGGAGGTTGCCCGTGCCGAAGTCGCCCCTGCGAGTGAATGCTGTCGCTGAAGAGCGTGCAGCAATGTCTGTCGACGAACTCGCGATCTACCTGCGCATCTCGCCCGCATCCGCGTGGCGGCTGCTGAAGACCGGCAAGCTGGCGCGGGTGAAGATCGGCCACCGGACCGTCGTTCGCCGCGTCGACGCTGACGACTTCCTCGCACGCTGTGCTCAGGCGAGCGCGGCCTAGCCCCTGAACGCGAAAACGGCGGCTCGCTCCCACTAGAGCGACCGCCGTTTCCGTCTCGACCCATTGCCACGCGCCCTGGCAGGGGCGCCGGAAGGCTTTCCGATGCAGAATGACAACTTAGGGCGTGGCGGCCCTGCTCCGCAAGCTTTCAATGGACTGTCGCTGAGCGAACTTCTCCAACTGCGATTATCTGAGCAACAGCCAATAGAGCTTCCCGCTCCGGCAGTCCCCAATACCTTCGCAGCCTTCCGCCGGCTCGGCTACCGCCGGCTCGTTCCGATCGTCCCGCCCGGCGCCGAGCTCTCTCCCGCCTCTTCCCTGGCGCGGCGCCCCGGCAGCCGCGGCAAGGCCGTAGGCAGGCCCGGGCCGAACGGATGGCGTGGCTTCAACTGGCACGCCGTCGAGCTATCGGCGGCCGAGTTCGACGAATGTCAAGCGGCCGGCGCTGGCGTCGGCATCCGCACCGGCGAGGGCCACATCGCCATCGACATCGACAGCCTGTCCGAGAAGTGGGCGCGACGGGTGATGGTGCAGGCTCACGAGACGCTCGGACCGGCATCCTGGCGGATTGGGCGGCCCCCGAAGCTGCTCTTGCCCTACCGGGTGCGCGTCGAGGACATTGACGCCGTGGGGTACCGCGTCGTCCTGTTCGACGACGGCACGGCGTTCGAACCGGCCAAGCGCCCGCGCGTGGAGCTGCTCGCGGCAGGGCGGCAGTACGTGGCGGCCGGCGACTATCCGAGCCTCAACAAGCGGTATGAGTGGCCGGAGGGCGTGCCGGCCTACGACGAGCTGACGGAGGTCTCGGCCGAGCAGATCGAGGGGTTCTTCGCCGAGATCACCGCCAAATTGCCAGAGGCGAACGCCCCGCGGTCTGGCGCGGCCGCTGTCGACCGTAGGACCGTTGTCCAGGCATCCCTGATGGGCGCGGTGGAAGAGGTCCGGCAGCTTGTCGCCCGAATCCCGAACGACGTGCCGGACTATGACGGCTACTGTGCAATGGCTGCAGCCATCCGGGGCGCCCTGCAGGACGATCCGGACGCGGGCTTGGAGATGTTCCGCGAGTGGTGCGACCGCTGGGAAGATGGCGAGATCGATCCCGGTTTCGACGAACGCACCTACTGGAGCATCAAAAGCCCCTTCGGCCTTGGCATCGACTTCCTGCGCTCGCGCGCATCGCGCGCCGCCGGTAAGGTGCTGACGCCTCCGGAGCTGTTTTTCGAGCCGATCACGGACGAGCCGGACACGAGCGCATTCGGCGCGCCAGTGGTGGCGCAGGCAGCGGAGCGGCCAACCACGCTTGGGGGCATCGACCCTCGCGATTGGCAGGATCGGCCGGCGCCGATACGGGAGTGGGAGGCGCCAAGCCTCATCCCTAAGAATGAAGTGACCCTGCTCTACGGCGATGGTGGCGTCGGCAAAACGCTGCTGATCCACCAGTATGCCACAGCGGCGGCGACCGCCCGGCGGTGGCTTGGCCAGGAAGTGCGAGCCGCACGCACTATCCTATTTCTCTGCGAGGATGACGCCGACGAGCTCCATCGGCGGCAAGACGACATCAACCGGGCCCTCGGCGTCGACTGCCGGGATCTAGGCGCCCTGCGGATGATCCCGCGCGCCGGCGAAGATAATTTCCTGGCCGAGTTCGATCGGCAAACCGGAAGGATGAAGCTGACCGACGTCTGGCGTGCGTTGCGCGCCGAGGCGCTCGCCTTTGGGGCCACCGTCATCGTGCTCGACACGTTGGCCGACATCTTCTCCGGAATCGACTTCGACCGCGCCCAGGTCAGCGCGTTCGTGAAGGGCTGCCTGCGCCGGCTGGCCCGTGAAGTCGGCTGCACGGTGATCGCGCTCGGCCACCCGTCCCAGGCTGGCAAGTCGTCCGGTGACGGTAGCTCCGGCTCGACAGCTTGGAACAACGCCTGCCGGTCCCGGCTCTATCTCCGGCGACCGGAGCCGCGGAAGGGCGCGCCGGCCTCTATGTCGACGGATACGCGCATCCTCGAAAGCAAGAAATCGAACTATGGCCCGGCGGGGTCGAGCATCACCATGCGGTGGGCGCGAGGCGCCTTCGAGGTTGTCATGGCCTCCGGCGTGCCGGGCGCTTCGGTCTTCGCAAACGGCGCGGTGCCGCAACTCGCCGACAGGGCCGAGGCAGCCATCGTCCAAGGGATCGAGGCGCTTCCCGGCGAGCGGCTGAAGGTTGGCCGCACATCGCCCTATTCAGCCGTGAGGCGTCTCTGCGAGTTGGAACCCGAGCAGTTCGGCGACTTCCCGGCGGACGAACTGCAGGCGGCGCTGGATCGACTGGTGTCCCGTGGCGCCGTCGTCGAACATTCGATCGGACAGGACAAAAGCCGCCGTCAAACTTTTGGCCTGCGCGTCGTGCCGGACAAACTGTCCGCATCGGGCGAAATCGCAGCGAGTTCTTCGGTCGATCGGGCTCAAATCTCTGCAGCAGGGTCTGCCGCAAGCTTGCAGCAAGCTTCCCCTGTTTTGCAGCAAGCTTCCGACCAAAACCCTGCTAAGTGATTGATTTTACTTGCCGCAAGCTTCTGCAGCAAGCTTGCGCAAGCTGCCGCAAGCCTCGGATAGCGCTATGCCAGGATGGCTCCAAGCGGTTGCTAGAATTGGGAAAACGGAGTTGGCCCTATACCGCCCATTTTGCGCAAGCTGCCGCAAACTAAGCTTGCTGCATTGCGCCCCTATAGGGGGAGGGCCGGCTATGCGGCCCGCCCTCCCCGCGGGGGGCATGGGGCCGGCGCCTGCGGCGCGTGGCGGAGCGGTTCACAGCACCTTTGACAACGTGGGAGAGCAGCCAATGCCATTGAAGTCGGGCCAACTCACAATCCAGGAACGGCATTTCGTGAAGGGCATGGTGCGCCTCAACGATCCGGCGGAGGCCGCGCGACAGGCCGGCTACTCGCAACCGTCGTCACAGGGCGGCGCGCTGATGCGCCGGCCGAACGTGGTCGCACAGATCCAGGCAGAGGTGACTGCGCGCCTCCGAACCGAGGGCGCTCGGATCGGGGTTGGTACGCTAATCGACATCGCCAGCGGGAAGGAGTTTCCGGCCGGCGCGCGCGTCCTGGCTGCGCGTGAGCTCGTGAAGCTATCCGGCGTCGGCGCCGACACGCCTGATGACGAGAAGTCGCCGGACCAGATGAGCCGGGCCGAGCTCGAAGCAGCGGCGCGCTCGATCCGGGACAAGATCGCCGACCTCGATGGTGTGATCGACCTAGAGCCGGTCGAGGCCACGACCGCGCCCATGCCGAGCGTCTTCGACTGACTTGCGCCCGGTCAGGCGCTCGCCATGCGGGCGCGCAGCCGCGCCACCGCCGCGGCCGTCCAGGCGCCGCGACCGCTCGGCGTCGGGATGTGCTCGGCCGACAGCGCGGCTGCGACCATCCGGAGCGACGCGGTGCCGGCCGGATCAATTCTCAGCAGGATCGGCTCCAGCGCTGCGGCGTGCTCATCGGCCTGCCGTGTCCGCGCAGCCCGGGCCCTGGCGGTATCGTCCGCGGTCCCGGCACGGCCGCGGAAGCCGCCCAGGCGCTGCCCTCGGGCCTTGGCCGCCGCCAGCGCCGCCTTGGTCCGGGCCGAGATCAGGCCGGCTTCCAGCTCGGCGACGGACATCATCTGCTGCAGCAGGAATCGGCCGGTCGGCCCCTCAATCTGCGGCAGGTCGCAGAAGCGGACATCCACGCCAGCGGCCAGCAGGTTCGAGAGGAAGGCCTGCGATCTGGCGAGGCGATCGACCTTCGCCACCACCAGCGCCGCCCGGTGCGCGCGGCACAGGGCCAGCGCGCGGGCGAGTTCCGGCCGGTCGGCGTTGCGTCCGCTCTCGACCTCGACGAACTCGGCGATCAGCGACCAGCTTCCGCCGTTCAGGTAGGCGGCCACCGTGGCGCGCTGCGCGTCCAGGCCGAGACCGGAACGGCCCTGCCGGTCAGTCGACACGCGGAGGTAGGAGACGAAGCGCCCGGTGGCCATTTTGGAGGTGTCTCAGACTGTGCAACGGACGTTGCAAACAACGATACGGGCAGATGCGGCTGTCAGCGCTTGGTTTGCCGCTCGCAGAGCATCTGCATTCTGACTGCGAGCCACCAGCCGCGGAATTCGGGTGACAGGCCGCCCTTGGGTGGTGGGTCTTCCGGCGGCAGGAACTTCCTGGCGCGCTTGCGGCGCTTGCCGGTCAGCGTCTTGAGGTGCTGTCGCTCGCTCTCCACGAAGGCGTTGAAATCGCGCTCGGTGACCAGGACCGGGCGTCCGGGCAGGAAGGCCAGCCGGCCCGCCGCGCGAAGCTTGCGGATTCGAGCGACGGAGCAGTTTAGGCGCTCGGCGACCTCGGCCTCGGTGAACAGCGTCTCCACGGTTGTCACCTCGCCCGCCTGCGGACTGCATCGCCGGCGCCGTCACCGTCGGAATAGCGACTAAGGATCCAGTGAGCGAAGGCGATCAGCGCGGTCCGCTGTTCGTCCGTCTTGGTCGATTCACGCATGCTCCGGCGACCGACCGTCCAATGGATGTAATACTTTCCGTTCCTGTGCCGCTCGAGACGTGGGAAAGACATCGCTGCGCCTCATGGTTCAAGGGCGCCCCGATCGGAGCGCCCTGCGTAATAAGGTCGACTTCAGTTGCCTTGGATAATGCTCTGCCAGCACGATAATAACTGCTCGGCTTGTCCGAACGTCATGCCGCACGTCGAAAACGAGAAGCACGGTGTCCCGATATCGTCGCTTAGCGCCTCAATCACAGCGGAACTCGGCGCATCACCCGCGGCGCGGTTCGGGCTTGCTGTGGCGATGCTGAAGTGGGTCTGTCGCGGGCGGTCGTGATGGGCGCGCTGAGCGCGGGCGGCGATCGGAACGATTGCGTTCATGGTGGGTGCTCCTGACGGCCCGCGTTTCAAGCGGGTTGGCGAAGTCCAGGGCTGAAAGCGCCGCGTCAGTCGGCTCCCCGCGCCTTTAGGCATTGCCTTGGACATGCGCGCGGAGACCCTGGACATCTGCCAGAAGCTATAGTCTCACCGGATACTATAGGAACGGCTGACGGGGTGGCTTTCAAACCAGCACTTGAGAAAATGGGCGCTGTTTCCCACGTTGTCAATGTATTTATCCAAACAAAATCTTGTCTGATATACCAGACATTCTGTCTCTTTGCTTGAGACAGGGCGTACAGAGGAGACACTTACTGCTGGGGTACGCCCCCAGGCCCCCGGTACGCCCCAAATTCGGCGCGGAAACCGGCGCCGGGCGCTCGCACAAAAATTCGGCCTGAAAATCGAAGCGGACAGTTTGTCCAACAGCAAGCTTGGACAAACTGTCCAAAAGCAAACTCGGACATTTTGTCTGACAACCTAGGAATAGCTCGAGGTTTGCGCCCCAAATCCATTCGATCTATACAGTTGATGACCCACTACTTGCGCTCTATAATATCGACAGCATGAGGCGCAGTGCATGACCGAGCCGAACGACCCGCCCAACTTCGCCTACGCGATCCCCTCGTTTCTGGGCTTCCTGGAGCGAGCGGCCGGCGCCACAGATCCTCGACAGTTCAGCTTCGACCTGATCGGCGCGTTCGATGAGCTGATGCTCCTGTTCAAGCCGGGACGCTCATTCCAGTTCGGCGAAGGCCAGCGCCACGCCATCCGCCATTTCGCGCACCGCGCTTTTGAGGCCGGGCGTCCCCTGGAGCTGGCAGGCTGTGGCGTCGACGTGCTGGAGCGGGGCCTTAGCGGCGTGATCGGCCTCGGTGACGTCCTGACGCTGCCGGAAGAGGAGCGAGACGGTCCTAGCAAGCGCCAGCGCGAGCGGACATTCATGCGGGCGGTCAAGCGGCTTCGACACGCCCTCTACGCAGCGCAGATCGCCATCGACGAAGAACGCGCCGACGCCGATGTGGAGCTGCCGCCGCTCGGAGACCTGAAGCTGCTTGCCGGCCCGACGGCGACCGTTTTGCCGTTCCGGCTCGAAACCCGAGAGGCCGTCAAGCGCCGAGAGGCTCGCCAAGCTGATGCCGCCGCGGCTCTGTGGAAGCGGGCCGCGGCTTACTTCTGGGCCGCCCACAATCTCGACGACCCAGCCACGCCCTACGCCGCAGGCATGCGGCTGCTCTCTGAAGGCCTCGCCGCGGGTTTCCGGCTGTCGGCACCTGATCGGATCACCATCGCTATAGCTATGCTGAGCGCGCAATGGGCGGTCCACCGCGTCTTCGTCCCAACGTACCTGTCCGAGCCGACGTTCTCCGTCGTCCGCGCCCGGACCCATCACATCCTCGACGCTCTCGAGGCCGACGACGCAGAGCGGTCCATTTGGCAGCCTGAATGGGTTGCCGGCCTCTGCGCGGATGTGTGCCGTCAAGCCAACACCATCGCCGACGCCGCGCACGATCGCACCTACAAGCGCGCTGAGCTGTCGGTGCACCGCTACCTCGCCCAGCAGGCTGGATAGGGATCAACGATGCCGCGCATTCGGCCCCGGGGTCCGCTGATCGACCCGACGCAGCTCCGCGAGGGCTTCAGCAGCCTCGCGCAGGCCTTCGCACCGCCGACGGCGCAGGAGATGCTCGCTGGCGCCAAGATCCGCGAGACCAACCAGAAGGTCTCCCAGATCGCCGACCTCTACTCCATGGCCGGCGGCAGCGACGTGGATCAGGCTCGGCTCGACCGGCTGGCCGGGATCGCGGGCGCCTATAACCCGAGCCAGAGCCTGACCGCCGTCGGCATGAGCAACGCCACGACGCTGCGGGCGAACTCCGCCGACAACGAGCGCGCCCTGACGCAGACCCGCCTACAGCAGCGGGGCGAGCTCGACCGCGCCATGCTGGCGCCGGTGGGGGCCGGGGGCACACGCTTCGTGCCGGGCTCGATCGCCTCCGCCTACGGCGTGCCGGAGACGCAGACGGGCGTCGTCTCGCTCAATCCCGGCGACCGCGCCGTTCTGCCCGACGGCCGCACGCTCGACGGCGCCCCGAAACCCCTGACGGACGACCAGCTCCGGGCGCAGATCCTTGGCGGCTTGCCGGAGAACGAGCGCCGCGCGGCGGCTCTCGCCAACGTACCGGTGGAGACCGTGCAGTCGCTGGGCGGCCCCCGCATCGCCTTCCGCGCCGATGCCGTGGGGCAGGCGCCAGCGCCCGCGCAGGCTGCGCCGACCAACCTCGCCCGCCTGCAGGCCGAGCGCGCCGCGCTGCCGCCGGGCGATCTGCGCGCCGCCGAGTTCGACGCGGCAATCGCCGCCGAGGGGCGCGGCGTCACCGCCGACCCGTACCGCAACACGACAGAGCAGGAGCTCGCCAAGCGCCACGCCGAGATCGTGAAAGTCGGCAGTGGCGCTACTGCGATGGCGGGGAATCTCGACCATCTCGAAACCCTGCTTGCCGCCGTGCCGACCGGCGCGTTGGCCGAGCGCAAGGCGCAGGTGGCGGGATACGCCAGCGACCTTGGCCTGACCGACGTCGCCGCGTCGCTGACGGGCGGCAAGCTCGACCAGATCCAGGCCGTCCGGGCGATCATCGAACGTCTCGCGCCGGGCCTGCGCACGCCGGGATCCGGCGCGCAGTCGGACCGCGAGCTGCAAAACTTCCTGCGCAGCTTGCCCTCGCTCGGCAACACGCCCGGCGGCAACCGGATCATTCTTGAGACGCTGCGTGGGGCCGCACAGCACCAGGCCCAGGCTGCGGACCTCGCGCGGCAGGCCCAGGCCGGCACGCTCGACAAGTTCGAGGCCGAGCGGCGCATCGCGGCACTGCAGTCCCCCTTCGCCCGGTTCGGCTCCGGCGAGGGACCGGCCGCTCAGCCCGACGCCGCGGCCGGTGGCGCACCGCGTCAGCAGGAGCCGATTGCGGTCTCGACGCCGGAGGAGGCGCGGCGCCTGCCGTCGGGCACGCCGATCCGCCTGCCCGACGGCTCGGTCGGACAGGTGCCGTAGGCAGCGCCCTCCAGAAGATGCAGCTGCCGCCAAAAAAGAGGAACGAGCAATGAGCACCCCGATTCCGATGCCGGACCTTGGCAACGACAACTATCTTAGATTTACATCAGGAGATGTTATAACACTTCAGAATACGGTGCACGGCCAAAACAACTATCAAATCAGCGAACAGTCGACGTTCCTGGAAAAAGCGAAGTCTCTTTTAGACAAAAATGATCCGAGATTCATCGGTCTTGCTTTGCTACACGGCCTGAAACGCTCCGACGGAACTTACGTCAGAAACTCTACAACCAATACGGTCAACCTAGACGACATTCCAGTGCCGCTAAGTGCTGTCACAGCACGGATATACCAAGGGCTTCAGCAAACCATTACCGGCTAAAGGCTAGTGCGGCGAGCGCCATGAGGTTAGATGAGGACCGCAGCTATGGCCGATGATCCTTGGGCGAATTTCCGAGTTTCTCCGGCTGGCTCCCCGCCCACGCCGCAGGCCGACGAGTGGGCCGCCTTCCGCACGCCCGCAGCCATATCGCCCCCGCCGGCGCCCGCGGCGCAGCCAAGTGTGGCCGTCGATGTCGCAAAGGCCTTGCCGACCGGCGCCGTGAAGGGCGCAATCGGCCTCGCAGGCTTGCCGGGCGACGTGCAGGAGATGAGCAGCGGTCTGTTGGATCGCGCGATGCTCGGCGTCGGGCACACGATCATGGATTGGACCGGCTACGGCCCCCAGGTCGGCACGCCGGAGCGGGAGGAGTTCGACCGCCTATTCCGCGGCATCGGATCCGGCGGTGGCTTACCGGGCTCTAGCGCGATCCGTAGCGGCGTCGAGAAGGCGACAGGCCCACTCTACGAGCCGAAGACCGTGCCGGGCCAGTATGCGCAGACCGTCGGCGAGTTCGCCCCCGGCGCGCTGGTTGGACCTGGCGGCGTGGCGCGGCGCGTCGTCGAGACCGTCATTCCGGCTGCGCTGTCCGAGACGGCGGGCCAAGCCGCGAAGGGCACCACGGCCGAGCCGTTCGCGCGCCTCGCCGGCGGCGTGGCCGGCAATCTCGGCGTGGCAACGGCCGCGGCCCGGGCCGACGCGCCAGCGCGCGCCATCGTCGCCGCGACGCGCGGCACGACCGAGGCGGACCTTGCCGCGGCGCGGACGCTCGGCGAGACCGCGCAGCGCGTCGGCGTTCCTTTAACCGGTGCCGAGGCGATCCAGGGCGCCACGGGCAACGCGACGAAGCTCGGCGACCTGCAGCGGGCGGTGGAAGGCTCACTCGACGGTGGCGCCGTGCTCGCGCGGGTCTACGCCGACCGCCCTGCGCAGATGCGCAACGCCGTCGACGAGGCGCTCGCGGCGCTCGGTCCACAGAGCACGGCGCCGTCGACGATCGGCCCGCGCGCGGCCCAGGCCGCCGAGGCGGCCATCGACGAGACGCGCCAGGGCATCAATCGGGCGACACGGGCCGACTACGCGGCGGCCGGCACCCACGTGCTCGACCCGGCCGACTTCGAGCCGCTCGCCCGCGACCCGGCGTTCCGGGAAACGCTGCGCCAACTCCGCGCCGACCCGGTGCTCGGCCCGACGTACCGCGATCTCCCGGACAATTCCGTCGCCGTCATCGACGCGGTGACCAAGGGAATGCGCGATCGCGGCGTCGCGCTCGGCAACCGGGCGAATCCGGGTTTCAACTCCGAGACAGCCGGCCTCTACACCGGGGGCGCAGCCGAGGCCCGCGCCATCGCCCGCGACCCGGCCCGCGGCGGCTCCCAGGCCTACGACGACGCGCTGACAGCCCAGGCGCAGGCCCGGCGCCAGAACCTCGAGCCGCTGGAGCACGGACCGCTCGGCCAGCTCGCACAGGCCGGCGACACAGCGGCGGCGACGCAGGCCGTCCTACCGGCGCGCCCGCTCGTAGGTGGTGAAGCTGAGCTCGCCGACGCGGTGACGCGCCTGCGCGCTCGCGATCCGGATCTCACGAACGAGCTCATCCGCCAACGGCTCGCCGATCAGTTCGACGCCAGCGCGACGCGCCTCGTGGGCGGAGAGGCCCAGGGCGGCGGGGCGCGCTTTGCCAAGGACATCGCCGGCACGGAGCAGCAGGCGCGCAGCCTCGACGCCGTCTTGGAGGCCACCGGCGGCCCGTCCGTTCGGCAGCCCATCGCCGACGTGCTCGACGTCCTCCGCGCCACGGGCACGCGCAAGCCGCAGGGCAGCCCGACCGACTTCAACCAGCAGATCCGCGAGGCCGTTGGCGAGATGCCGCTGACCGCCCAGGCCATGACGGCCCTGCGCACGGGTGGCGCTTCGCTGCTGACGCAGGCCGGTGACGGGGCCAAGCGCGTGTGGCTCGGCCGGAACAACCGGACGCTGGCGGAGATCCTGTCCGCGCCGGACAGCGTCGGCCGGATCGGCACCATCCTCCAGCGGGGCACCGCCACACCGTTCGCCGACGCGGTGCTCCGGCAGGCGCTTCAGTCGCGCAGCATCGGAGAACGCTGATCGTGGCCGACCAAGTCGTCGTCATAGATTGGTTCCAGATGAGGCGGTCACCGACCCCCAGGCTACCGCTCGCCGGGGGAGGGCCCTCGCACGCTGCGTGACGGTGAAATCTTTGTCAACAAGTCAGACGAGGTGATATGCATCGGCGATGGCACCGGGGCATTCATCGAATTTTCCATGAAGAACGGCGAGGCGAACACCGTTCAGCATTCAAGATGACTAGCTCGCGATCTGGGAAGTCGCCGACCAGCGGTGCGAGATGCGCCGGATGGCGGCGGACATCGCACCGCTGAAAGCTGCCCGCTCGACCTAGTTGCCCGGGCGGTCTACGCCCACGCGGCCGAAGCCTCCCATCCGCACTGCGTCGCCAATGCGTCGGCAAACACTGCATCAAGGCGCAGGCGCTCGGCCTCAACGTGCGGACCGTCGACAGCGACCGGGCGGCAACGGTTGGTTGATCAGTCCAGCGCCAGGTGCCTTATCGGAGGTGAGGTCCAACGCGGTGGTGCGTTGGGGCTCGCCTGTGCTCGCAGATGCTAGCGAGGCCGCTCGATCGGATGGTTCGCTTTTATGCCGGCTTGCAGGAGGCATCTTTAATTTTCATGTAGTTCAAAGTATTTTTCATATTTTCGATGAGCTTATCGTTAATATGTCCTGAGGTTATGAACATAACATCCAATCCTTGCGTTGATGATGTTGGGTCTGGTGTCTCCAATTCTAAATTGACAGAATTGTTTATCTTGCCTATTCGTAAATTGACATCAAACTCATACGCGTTGCTTATAAATGTTTCTTGCATTTTCCATGCAATCGATGCTCCTTCAGAAGTGTTTCCGAACGCATCCGTGCCACCATAAGAACCTTGGCTGCCTAGATACGTAGAGGAAGATGTCACTCTTGCTCCGCCTTGCTCTATAAACCGCGATCTGAAAGCCTCCGCCAACGCATATGGTGTTTTAGAGCTTTGGAAATTACATACCACACGTATCTTCTTTTCTGACCTTACTAAAATTGTAGGTCGTCCATCGGATATATTTAGCCTTTGGCTTGATGCCGGCAGACTTGGAACATCATCAGCTTTTGCTGCTTCTAGAAACTCAACGAGAGAAACTTTCAGCTTCGGGGTGACGACAAGCCCAGATGATACAAGAAACTTGAGATTTGTTTTTGCCTTTGCCGGATCCTGTGTTTTTATCATCTCCAAGATTCTTGCGGCCTCGCTCCTGTATTCTTCTATCTCGCGATTTCCACTGTATTTATCGATCTCCAAACGTCTTTGATTTTTGGCATTGCGAGCTTGAATGATGCTATTGCCAAGCAGGCCGAATATGGCCGCAACTAACGCTACCGTCCAAGGATTATAAAACCGAGCAAATTTCAATTCCCTTGACCGTATTTCAAGCTCTCGCTCTTTGAGTTCCAGCTCTCTGGCCTTAGTATCCGCTTCGGCTTGCTTTACTGCGGTCTCTTGAAGAAGCCTATCTTCTGCTCGCTCTTTGAGCGAAAGCTCACGCTCTTGTAATTTTCTGTCGAAAAATTCGGCCACTTAGGGTGCTCACTCAAATTGTATCAGCGTTTTCATACATCCTCACCGATAACAGTATAAAAATGATGACGAGGTTACGGCATGGCGTGAGGCTGCTCCTCTGCGGTCGACCGCACCTTTGACGATGAGATCGGTCCGTTCGGCCCGCCGGGCGCGGCCATTCCCTGGCCTTGCACCCGCTCACCCTTCCGCCAAACCCATGGCGCGGAAAACCGGCCCGCCCAGATTCCGCGCTTGGCCAGCTTCGCTGCATCCTCCTGCGCGACGTAGGCGGTCGAGTAGCGACGGTAGGCCATGCCGAGGCCTTCCTCGACCAACCAGCCGTTCAGGTCGAGCGCACCGAGGCGGCAGACTGCGACCGTGCGCCCGTACCGGTCCTTTTCGATCGCCTCGCAGGCGACGTTGCCCTGGCCGATCTTGTCGGAGAGGGCGCAGGCCGCCTTCCGGTTGAAAGAGCGTCGGGAGCGATGCGCTCAGTTCGCGGCTCCAACCACTTCGCGAGCCTCGTGCAACGCTTCCTGCAGCGTCTTATCCCTCGCCTGCTCCAAAGACGCCTTGTCGTCCTTAAGGAAGGCAGATCGGGCAGCCCCTTCGATCTCCGGCCGGCAGAGATCGAGCATGGCCTTCACGAGATCCTCGCGGTTCACGAACTTGCCCTCACGCGCCTTAGCCATTGTGCGGAGGCATTCTCGGACAGGGCTTGCTGCGGGTGCAGGGCCGGCGTTTACGGGTGCGGTAGCGACTTGCGGCGGTGTTGCGACTACCGGCGTCACCGGCGCAGGGGCGGGCTCGCTTGCGACCTGCTGCCTCGGAGTGTTCAGCGCCGCCTTTGCCTGAACCGCGGTCGTTACAACGTTCTTTCTGATAGCTGTCTCAATCTCCGCTCTCAGCGAAACAGCATCTGCATCGGGATACTCCATGCGGATTTTGGCAGTACCCGCCTTAGCCGCGTTCGCAACTTCATCACTGCAGATGGTCAAGGCTGCTGTGGCGAGCACCTCTGCACCTTCCGACGACGTCACGAGCTTGACGATCTGGTTCGTCGTGCATTCGTACATCTTGTCTCGGTAGAGTGACGCAACGCGATCCGCTTCCTCGATCCGAGCTTGCTTCGCCGCTTCTTGCCTTGCAACCTCCTGCTGCCTCGCCGCGATTTCACGGGCTTCGGCAGCGGCGAGCCGCTCGAACTCGCCTTTCAGTCGATTGCCGAGCGCCCGCGGTAGGTCGCTAATGTAAGGGCCAGCGAAGAACGTTTGCCCGGTCCCGGCTCCATAGAGCTGGTCATGCGTGCCGATGAGAGTGCTGAGCTCGGCACCGCACTGCCCCTTCGGCAAGGCCCGCAGTGCGTCCGCCCACTGCCCCTGCTTGGCCAGACGAACCGCATCGGGGGCCATCAGCAAGGCTTGGGAGATGCAGTTCGTTGCAGCTCGGACGTACGGCAGGTGAATCTTGCGCTTCTGAGCCTCGGTTAGGGCACTCACGTCTGTTTGGGCGTTAGCTTCGACCGTTGCGAACAGCGCGCAGACTGCAACGGCGAATCGAGCCAAGTCACGCATCGTGTCCCCACAGCCCCCACAAGCGCTGAGCCCAGCAACGCTGCACAACCTCACGGAATGATTGCCACGTCGAGAGTTGCCAGCGCAATTGTCCGGCAGCCCAAGCAACAGCGAAAACTCACGACGGCGTCAACGATGCCACACGAAGGCTGCTTCGCCCGCGGAGCTCACTTCGCCGGACGCGCCTCGGTGAACGCGCGAACTAGCACCCGCCGACCCCGGGCATCGTGGACGTCAACGAGCCAATCGGACCAATCGGTATCCGGAGCCTCGGCCATGATCGCTTGCGCAACCCGATCGGCCTGCAGCCCAAGCGCACGCAGCCGCGGCACCCACCGCCCGGACAGATCGAAGACAGCGTCTCCGCCCCCGCCCACGCAGTGGAAGTGGTAACGCTGCACCGTCACTGACGTTTTCGCTCTGCGTCCACAGCGCTCCCCATGCCATTTCGGCGCCTCGCCGATCCGCGTTGAACCCAAATCAGCCATCTGGTTTGTTCACTGTACGTTCTAACGAAATCGGGGGTGACATGCACGCTGCGGTCGGGCGTCGGACAGGGCTGCGCGACGATCTGCCGGCTACGGTGGACGCGCGATAGGTAGAGGCGGAAATGATCGCCAAGGCCTATCAGAGCGCGCACCGGGGCGATGACCGGGCCGCCCTCGTGGCGGCGATTGTCGATGCCCTGGCCGATCTCGCAGCCGCCGAAGAGCGGACAGAGGCGGTGCGGCGTCAGTTGTCCCGCGGCTACGTGCGCGCCGGAGCGCCAGCGGCTGACAGGCGCGCCTGATGTCCGACCCGATCCCGTGCCTTGCGCTGTATCCCTATGTCGTTGTGCGCGTGGAGTGCGGAATCTGCCCGGCGCGTCGAGGCGCGTATCGGCTGGCCCGGCTTGCCGGCATCAAGACGGAAGGCTGGACGTCGGTGCGCAAGGTGAAGGAGGGCGAGACGACGGACGATATCTACGCCTTCCTGACCACGGACCCGAATGCCGAGGTCGGCGCGATCCATCCGAAGGCGATGCCGGTGATCCTGACCATGGAGGAAGAACGGGACGTGTGGCTGCGGGCGCCTTGGTCCGAGGCGAAGGCGCTGCAGCGCCCGTTGCCGGATGGATCGCTGATGGTGGTGGGGCGCGGCTCGAAGCACGATGAGGGCTGATCGACCGGCTCGGCCCCGGCCAAGCGGTCACGGCCCTAGAGAGGCGGCCCGGATGGGTTCGGGTGCGGCACAGCCTGACGCAACGCGAAGGCTGGATCCAGGCTAAGCGCCTGCGCGATGCCCCGTCGGTTGAGGAAGCCGAGACGTCGCCAGCGCCGAAGGTCGCCCCGGCGCTCAGCGTCGCGGCGTTCGCAAAGCTCCTGATAGCGGAAACGATCGCGAGCTATCCCAGCAGCTGCGCCTGCCTTTACCAGAGCGACCGCGGCGGCCGTTCGTGCGGGCGCCGGAGCGCCCATTCGCGGCCGGGTGGCTACTCGCCGCTCTGCTACCCAGCCGACGTCACGCCGGAGATGGTCGCGAGCTACAGTGCCAGCCGTTGATTGCGCGATCTGCGCTTCAGCTGGCGCTAAATTGAGGTCAGCTCTATTGCTGGAAATACTATTCGGGTGCCACTGATTCCCAAATCAACGACATGAGGCGGCGTCAATTAGATTCGCGCCGCCATGAACTTCCAAGGCGTTCGAGGATGACCTACAGAATAGGAAGTCGCCTTGGTGTTTCGATCGAACTAAGCTCTTTATAAAGCTCTTTTGCTCGAGCGAGGCGTCCCGCCTCGGATTTTTCGGGCTTCCTCCTTGCAGTTTCTTCCCACGGATCCGGGCATTTCTCAATTGACAGATACAAAGCTGTGGCAGCGAGCTCAAGTTCGACAGAATTGGCCTTTGATCCTATCTGTGCGATTTCAAGACGTGCTTTGTTGTCCGCAATTTTTTCGCGGTTATCAACTTCATAGGTGGAGTAAAAGCCACCCCATGCTGCCGGCTGCTCCTTCTCAGTTACGACTCCAGCGAGAACGGCATCCCGGGTGGCGTGCGCTAAGCCCTCGCTGAAGGGGCCATAATGATAGTATTCAAACTTGAATCCAGCCCCAAGGCCGGCAGCCTCCAGAATGAAAGCAATTTTCTGGAGCTTGGTTCTTCCAACAACACGGCCGCCCGCGTCACCAATGATGGAAGCGACCTTTTCGAAGTTATCTTGGGTCATTAGGCCATCTCCCCACTAATGATACCGTCTAGCCGTTCTCTCGCCTCGCGATCGTCCGAATCTACGTAAACGCGAAACAGCTTGAAAGGTTTTATTGCATCCACGACGGCTGATCGACTTTTTAGGTCGGCCAACTCGCCGCTTTCGGTACGTATGTTGATACGCTCGAGCGGACCCTTAGAAGCATCAACAGGCTTGTATGGCGACCTTTTCGCCGTATCGACCAAGAGTCGGCTTTCATTCCCTGCTTCTGCTGACCATTCGACTATCCTTCTCTCTACACCAGCGCAGATTTTATCTATCCTAGACTCTATCTCTGGGTTATGAGGCATCTTCTGGGACAGCATAACTCGAACGTCGATACACTTTAGTAGTTTTCTGTCGCGTAACCGGGTTGAAATACGAGCAATTTTTCCATCCTTGGCGTCCGCCATCAAAGATAACGCGCCCCAAATGACAGTATCATCGAGATTTAGAACAAGATTAAGTTCTTCAGGGTGCTTGGCGAATTTCACGACAGGGTGATTCTCAGGAAGGCCCGTCTGCTCCAAACTCCCGTCTCGAATCATCGAAATGGTTCGAATGAGAAGTTCAGTGTACAACTTCTCTGCGCCGCGCGTTGTTTTGTGGTAATAAATCGTAGGATAGAGTTGAAATAAGCCCAGTACAAATGCTTCTGCTGCGTGGATAGCCTTGGTGCCTAGTACGAAGGTTTCCACCTCTCCGACAGACGTTTCGTCTACTCCAAAAGGCACCTTCCCGATTTCGAGGTTGGCGCTAAGCCACTCGAAGTCGATTGCAGCATGATGACTTCCAGTCATCATTCTATCTCGCTGCATATAGTCTAATCTATCTGCATCAAACTGACTGGAAACAACTGCGCTGTATATCGTTTGCTTGCCGATCCCCTTGATAACATCTGCAGCATCATCTGCAAAACCGCTTCCAAGCTCTTTTAAGACCGCGGTGACTTCGCTGTTGCGGATGATTTCGTCGCTAACGGTCTCGTGATGAGCCATCTTGAGATTGAGGCGTCTTCCAACCTCTTCAAAGGCGTGACTGAAAGGCCCGTGCCCCAGATCATGAATCAGGGCCGCTGCCAGTGCCTGGTTGGCCTTAGATTCCTCGAAGCGGGGCAGCGACCGCTTGATGATACCCATAAGCCGACGAGCGGTATGAAACACACCAAGGCTGTGGGCCAACCTCGAATGCGTGGCGCCTGGGTATACGATGTCCGAAAACCCAAGCTGCTTGATGCGGCGTAGGCGCTGAAAAGGCCGCGTCTGGACAGCACGCCACAGCGTGTGCTCAAATTCCGTAGATGTATCGAATTCGATGAGGTTGTGTAGCGGATCACGGATACGTTGCCGCACGCCTTCCCTGTCCGCCACTGATGCCTCTCCTCAAGCGATCGAATGCGCCTCAAGCCTTTAACGTTGAGGGGCCTGGTTGATCCGGAGCGTTTCCGGCTTATCCCCACCCTAAACACAGCTGGGGCCTAGTTGCGGTCGATTTTGCGACATGCGCCTCGGCCCGATCTGCCCAGCGGGCGAACATTATAGAACAAAACAAGAACTGATCCGAAGCGCTCCAGCTCTCTTCGAACCGGTTTGAGCGAGTTATCCACAGGGTGGATTGGTGTCGATTTCGTTAAGCCTCGGCGGCTGAGATGCCGGTTGCCGGCGGGCTGTCGGATCTCGACTCGCGCAGGCGCACGCCCGGCCCGCCCCCGTTCTCGGGGATGAACTCAAGGCCAACGGCTTCAAGTGCCCGTCGGATGGCCTCGGCGTTGGCCTCGGTGACACTCAAAGGGCCATCCTGCAATTCGGCTCGACGGATCGTTGCGACGCCGAGACGAGCAGCGTCGGCGACGTCCTGGGCCGTCCAGCGTAGGAAGGCGCGAGCCGCCCGGAGCTGTCCGCTTGTGATCTTCAAAATATCACCTGATCGCTAATTGACAGACCGATATCACGTGATATTTCTAATATCACACGGTCTGAAACGGATCAAACGATGTCCGCCCGCCGCTCCCTCTCATGGTCGACTGCCCTGTCCGACATGCGGAACGACCGCGTGCAGGTTCCGGCGGGCTTCCTCGGCGCCCGCGGCCGGGTCGAGGGCATGGTACGGTTCGGCAAGGTTGCCCTCGTGAAGGCTGACGGCTCCTTCAACCGCGCCGGCATCATGACCGCCGCCGCTTCTGCCGCGAAAGCGCATCAGCTCACCTACGGCTCGACCTGGGCCGTCGCCATGTCCGTGGCGCTCAAGGCCGCGTGGCAGGCCGCGCGCACCACCCGCGCTCGCGCCGCTCACTGATCCCGCCGCCGACCGGATCGGCGCCGAAACGGGACCCACCCCCTCCAATCCGACGAACCCCAACGAGCCCTCACAGGAGCCCGAACGATGACGCACGCCCTGATGCTGCCCGCCCTCGCCGCCGACGGTGACCGCGTGCCCTTCCATGCCGACCCCATGCTTGCGGCGGTCGAGCGCCACAGCGAGGCGTGGGCCGTCTTCCAGGTTGCGCAGCCGGGCGCCGACAGCGAGCGGGCCGACGATGACATGCAGGCCGCGCTGATGGCTCTCCTCGGCACCGCCTGCGCCACGCGGGGCGGCGCGTTCTGCCTGATCCAGCACCTTCGCTGGTGGCTCGCCGAGGAAGCGCCGAACGCTGGCGCCTATGGCGATGCGTGGGCGATCGCGCGGGCCCGGGAAGCGGACCTGTCGAAGTTTCTCGGCGTCGAGCGGATCGAGCGGCGCCCGCTCGTCCTTCCGTCGGGCCGTATGCTTGCCCCCTTGGCCGAGCGGCACCCGGTGCCGGCGTCGGCCCGAAACGGCAACCTCCTGGCCGCGGCCGGTGAGGCGCTGTCGGCCCTCATCATCGTAGCAGGCGGCGCATGCCTGACGGGCTTCGCCTCGCAGCTTTGAGCGTTAGCGCGGCGCCGTCCACGCGCGCAACGGCAGGCCGGCATGAAGGCGCTCCGCCCCCTGGATCAGGAACGCCGTCGGATGCTGCGTGCAGAAGGCGCGCAGGGATCCCACCACCAGATCGGCGTTCAGGCCGGACAGGTCACGGAACTGCCGATCGCGCACGACCAGCACGTTGTTGATTCCCGTGGCAAAGCCAAGCGTCCAGGTCATGAACGCCGACCGGAAGGCTGGCTGATCGAACAGCGGCGCGGCGTCGGTGCAGGACGTTAGGCCGAAGCCGGCAGCGTTCGCGCCATCGGCTCTGCAGGGTGCCGCGGCGAAACAGCCGGACAGCGCCAGCGCAGCGAGACAGCGGCGCATCTCAGGCCCCCGCCCGCGCAGCCGCCAGCCGGGCGAGCGGCACGACAGTCGAGGCCACCACCTCCAGGTCGGGTGCCGTCCGGCGGATCGTGTCGGCAACGAAGCTCGGCGCGAGGTGCGCATAGTGCTTTTCGGCCATGCGGGTGCCGGAATGGCCGAGCGCCTCGGCGACGACGATTAGCGGCGCGCCGTTCCGGACCATCGCGCTGGCGTAGGAGTGCCGGAGCTCATGCAGGCTGATGCTCTCTAGCTTGGCCCGTTCCAGGGCTGCCTTGAACGGGCGTTGGTACTGCGCCGGCTTCCACGGGTCGCCGTCGTCACGCCGCATCAGCGGGTCCCGCGGCGCGCGCCCGGCGGCCA
>NZ_JALJXF010000001.1:7500-17500 GCF_024169925.1 Methylorubrum extorquens | reverse complement strand
GCGTCCGTCATTCGGCCCCGGCAGCAGCAGTGAGGCCAGCGGATAGAGGCTGCGGCTGCCGGCGATGATGCCGAGCGGGTAATCGACCGGGCCGGAGAGGCTTGCCTGCACTGCCCCGCGCTCCGTGCCGAGCTCGGCACCGGCCGGACCGAAGAAGCGGCGGTAGGCCGCGAGGCGGTGCAGCGCATCGGCGATCTCGCTGCCGCCGTTGGGCGGGCCCAGCATCACCACGCGTCCGAGATTGTCCGGCCGGTGCCGGGATAGTAGCACGCGAGCGACGAGACCGCCCATGGAATGGGTGACGATGTGAAGGCGCGTCACGTCCGCACCGAAGGCCGCGACCGTGGGCGCGATTCCTTCGGCCATGTCGGCGAGCCCGAGCCGGCGCGCCGGATAATCGGGGTTGAGAGTGAGATAGCCGGTGCGTGTCAGCCGGCGCTCCAGCGGGCGTAGGGAGGCGGCGCGGCGGGCGATGCCGTGCAGAAGGAGGACGCCCTCGGTCCCGTCGGCGCTCGTTTCGATCATGGCCTACGCCAGCGCAGGCGTCGCGTCGGCGAATGCGTTGCAAAGGAGAGCGGTCATCGTCCCGTTTTTCCGACGCATCGATGAAGAACTCAACCATCTCTCCGAATGATGCTGCGGGTTCGCGCTTGCGCGTCAACGGCGGATTGGCCGTCGATACTGGCAGAGTGCAGCTTGCCGCACTTCGATCAGCAGGCATTCCCTGGCATCGTCGCAGCAGGGATTGATCGCGAGGCGTGCGGGGTGTCGGCGACCGAGGAAGGCATGGCGTGCGATGGACGGACCGGTTCGGGCCGCCTCCTCCTGCTCTTTGCCACGCTCTACGGCGCCTATGGTGCGCTCTCACCGTTCCTGCCCGCGTTCCTCGAAGCGCGGGGATTGGGACCGGGCGAAATCGGACCGTTGCTCTCCGCCGCGATGCTGGTGCGGCTTGCCGCCGGACCGCTGATCGGCCGGCTCGCCGACCGGCACGGCGCCGTGCCGGCCTTCCTGGCCGGAGGACTTGCCCTCTCTGCGGTGCTGACCCTCGCTTTCCTCGGCGGCCACGGCTTCCTCCTGCTGTTCACCATCGCCCTCGCCCAGGCCGCAGCGACCGCGCCGCTCGCGCCGCTGGCCGATACGGTGGCGCTTGCCGGCAACCGCGACGGGGCCGCTTACGGCCGCATCCGCGGCGCCGGCTCGGCTGCCTTCATCGCGATCACCGTCCTTGCCGGTTACAGCATCGGGATCTTCGGCTACGGCGCCGGCCCTCTCGCCTGCGGCGTCCTTTTCGCCGCCGGGGCCGCGCTGGCATTGCGCCTCGCGCGGACCGCCGCGCCCGTGATGGCGGCCGAGGACGCGGGCGGCAAATTCGTGGCGCTTGCCGCGAATGCCCGCTTCCGCCGGCTCGTCCTCGCCGCCGCCCTGGTGATCGGCGCGCATGCGATGCACGACGCCTTCGCGGTCATCGTCTGGCAGGCGGCGGGAATCGGGCCGCGGGTGGCGGGCCTGCTCTGGGCGGAAGCGGTCCTGGCCGAGGTGACGGTGTTCCTCTGGCTCGGGCCGCGGCTGCTGGCGCGGATCGGTCCGGATCGGGCGCTGGCGCTCGCGGCCCTTGCCGGAGCGTTGCGCTGGGCGGTGCAGGCGCAGACCTCTTGGCTGCCCGGCCTCGTCCTGATCCAAGCGCTGCACGGGCTGACCTTCGCGCTCCTGCATCTCGCCTGCCTGCGGCTGATCGTGGAGATCGTGCCGGAGCAGCGCCGGGCGACGGCGCTGACGGTCTACGGCACCTTCGGTCTCGGGCTCGCCTCCGCGCTGATGCTGCTGCTCTCGGGCGTCCTCTACGATCATGTCGGCGGGAAAGGGTTCTGGGTGATGGCCGCCGTGAGCCTGTCGGCTGTTCCCGTTGCGCGGAGGCTCTCGGACATCCGATAAGGGCCGGGCCGCATTCGCCTTCGTTTTCCAGAACATATATAGAACAAAATTGACCGCTCTCGTGATTCTCTTCTCGTGATCCCATGCCTGCCGTCGCCGACATCCTGATCCCGCTCGCGCTCGACACCGCCTACAGCTACGCGGTGCCGGCCGGATTGACCCTCGCCGAGGGCGACATCGTGCAGGTGCCGTTGGGTCCGCGCGAAACGATCGGCGTGGTCTGGGGCCTCGACGAGCGAGCCTCGGGGGGAAATCTGCGGCCGGTGACGGGCAAGGTCGAGGCGCCGCCGCTCTCGGAGTCCCTGCGCAAGCTGGTCGATTGGCTGGCGCGCTACACCCTGGCGCCGAAGGGCTCGGCGCTCGCCATGGCCCTGCGCCTGCCCGACGAGGCCGCCCGCAACGAGGCGCCGCGGGTCGGCGTGCGTGCCGCCGGCCGGCCGCCGAGCCGGCAGACGGTCGCGCGCGGCAAGGTGATGGCGGTGGCCGCCGACAACGCGGTGCGGGGCAAGAGCGCGCTCGCCAAGGAGGCCGGCGTGTCGCTCAGCGTGGTCGATGGACTGATCGATGACGGCGCGTTGGAGACCGTGGCGCTGATGCCCGAACCCGTGGCGCTGCCGCCGGACCCGGACCATCCGCGGGTGCCGCTGTCCGACGCGCAGGCGGAAGCGGCGCACGCCCTCATCGCGAACGCCCCTTCCCCCGCCGATGCCGCGACCGGTGAGACGATCCTCCTCGAAGGTGTTACCGGCTCGGGCAAGACCGAGGTCTATTTCGAGGCGGTGGCCGAGTGCGTGCGGCAGGGGCGGCAAGCCCTGGTGCTGATGCCGGAGATCGCGCTGACGGCGCAGTTTCTCGACCGCTTCGCCGGGCGCTTCGGGGTGCGGCCGGCGACTTGGCATTCCGGCATCGGCGGTAAGCGCCGCGAGCGGCTGCGGGCGGGCGTGGCCACCGGCGAGGTTTCGGTGGTGGTCGGCGCGCGCTCGGCCCTGTTCCTGCCGTTTCGGAATCTCGGCCTGATCGTCGTCGATGAGGAGCACGAGACCGCCTACAAGCAGGAGGACGGCGTCCACTACCACGCCCGCGACATGGCGGTGGTGCGCGGCAAGATCGAGGGCTGCCCGGTGGTGCTTGCCTCGGCCACGCCGTCGATCGAGTCGCGGGTCAACGCGCAGAGCGGGCGCTACCGCCACATCGCGCTCCCCGGCCGTTTCGGAGGCCGGCCCATGCCCGACATCGCAGCCATCGACATGCGCCTCGACAAGCCGGAGCGCGGGCGCTTCCTGTCACCGCCGATGGTGAACGCGGTGAAGGCGACGCTGGCCGCGGGCGATCAGGCGCTGCTGTTCCTCAACCGCCGGGGCTACGCGCCGCTCACCCTGTGCCGGGCCTGTGGCCACCGCTACCAGTGCCGCAACTGTTCAACCTGGCTCGTGGAGCACCGCTTCCGCCGCGCGCTGGTCTGCCACCAGTGCGGATACGCCGAGCGAAAGCCCGAGGCCTGCACCGAGTGCGGCGCCTTCGATCATCTCACGCCCTGCGGGCCCGGCGTCGAGCGGATCGCCGAGGAGGTGACCGAGCTTTTTCCCGATCAGCGCATCGTCGTGCTGTCGAGCGACTTTCCCGGCGGCGCCGAGCGGCTGCGGCAGGAGCTCGAGACGGTGGCGGCGGGCGATTGCGACATCGTCGTCGGCACGCAGCTCGTGGCCAAGGGCCACAACTTCCCGCACCTGACCCTCGTCGGCGTCCTCGACGCCGATATCGGCCTGACCTCCGGCGATCCCCGCGCGGCCGAGCGCACCTTCCAGCTCCTGCAGCAGGTGACGGGACGTGCGGGGCGCGGCGAGCGGCCGGGACGGGCCTTGGTGCAAACCTACCAGCCCGAGCATCCGGTCATCGCCGCACTGCTCTCAGGCGATGCCGACCGCTTCTACGAGGAAGAGATCTATGCCCGCGAGGCAGCCGGGCTGCCGCCGTTCGGACGGCTCGCGGCGCTGATCGTCTCCGGGGAAGAGCGGGAGAAGGCTGAGGCGCACGGGCAGGCGCTGGCGCGCGTCGCCGAACCGCCGCCCGGCGTCTCCGTGCTCGGGCCGGCGGAGGCGCCGCTTGCCCTGATCCGCGGGCGCTGGCGATTCCGGCTGCTGGTGAAGACCGAGCGCGGCATCGACGTGCAGAGCTATCTGCGGGATTGGCTGGCGCGCGGACCGAAGCCGCGGGGTAACCTCAAGGTCGCAATCGACGTGGACCCGCAGAGCTTCTTATAATCGCGTCCGTCCGCCGTCGGCCGAGGTCGCTCGCAATCTCCTGCGAACGCGCTCGTCCTCGGCTCATTCGAGGAGCGCCGCACCTTGCTGACCTATGAGAAGAAGCCCGATTCCGCCATCGCCGAGATCGTCGTCGACGGGAAGATCTCCGATGAGGAGATGAACACGGTCATGACCGCGATGAAGGCCGACCTCGACAAGGGCGGCCGCATCAAGCTCCTGGAGGACATCCGCAGCTTCGAGGGTATGGAGCCGGCCGCCTTCTTCAAGGATCCGCGCTTCGGCATCTCGATGATGAAGGGCGTGAGCCACGTCGCCCTCGTCACCGACGCGACCTGGCTCAAGGCCGTGGCCGAGACCTTCGGCTTCGTCTCGCCGGTGCAGATCAAGGTGTTCGAGCGTGCCCGCATCGGCGAGGCGCGGGCCTGGCTCGAAGCGGCCGCCTGACGGCGCAGGGACCGCTCCCGCACGAACGCATAAAGAGGGGGCGAGCCTTGCGGGCTCGCCCCCTCTTTTCGAAAGGCAGACGATCAGATTACTCGGCGAGCGCGGTCCGGAGCGTGTGGCGCTTGGCCACCCAACGGCCGGTGCACAGGCCGCCGGAAACGCGCCACGTGCCGGAGCCCGAGCGGGCCTGGAGCCGGCCCGAGGCGGTCCCGTTCGCGGCCGAAGCCGCGACGTTCAGGCCGACATCCCCATCCGCTCCGACACGGCCGCTCACCGTGGTGCCGCCGGAGGCCACCGCGGTGACCGGGCGGACCTGTCCATCCCGTACGGCCAGGGTGTAGCTGTATTGGGCATCACACATGCCGCTTTCGGTCACGAGTTGAACCGACCACGTCCCATCGAAATCCCCCGCCATCGCCGGCGAGGCGAGCGCGGCGGCCAGAGCAGCGGTGAGGGCGAACTTGAGCATGCAGCATCCAACTCAGCGACGCGAGTGAGGCGTACGGTGCGCCGTCGCCTGCGCTCTCCGTACCGTCGATCTGTGAGATACCGGCACTCTACGGAAACAAG
Source organism: Methylorubrum extorquens (assembly GCF_024169925.1). Taxonomy (NCBI): domain Bacteria; kingdom Pseudomonadati; phylum Pseudomonadota; class Alphaproteobacteria; order Hyphomicrobiales; family Methylobacteriaceae; genus Methylorubrum; species Methylorubrum extorquens. The sequence continues at coordinate 12,287 of NZ_JALJXF010000001.1, read as the reverse complement.
AGGCGATAATATGACGCCAACGAATGATTGCTCCTGATAACAAACCACGGCTGTTCGCCGAGGGATTGATGCGTCTTCGAAACATAAGCGTCGCCATTCGCGCCTTTTATGCACCACAGTGTTGCAAGCGCAGCCTTAAAGACTGTGGAATCGCATTTTGAAGATACGAGATAGCCAAGCGTATGCACTCGACGGGGTCGCCCCATCCCTTGATCGGCGCAGGGTGCACTGCTCCACCAGGAGAGGCGGCAAGCCCGATTGAAAGCAGGTGCGAGTGGCCAGCTCCGCGTTTGGCGAAAGCGGTTCTGAGGAGAGCCGTCAGGCGGATGGTTCGGCGAGGCGCGCCCGGTGACGATCGAGGGCGTCGCGCAGGCTCGACATGAAGGCGGACGTGGCGTCGAGACCGGCCACGCCCTGCGCGAGCCGGTCGAGGGCTCGCACTTGCGCATCGAGGCCGCCGAACGCGGCGAGATAGGCCCAGATTGCTTCGTCGGCCTCGCCGACCGGAACCGGTTGCTCGGATGCGAGCAGCGCCGAAAAGATGTCCAGGGTTGTGTTCAGGCTCGCCACGTCGAATCCGTTTCGGGGCATCCATCGGGTTGAGCTTGCAGTGCGCTCCACCGAGGTGGATGCCGGTTCGGCGAAGCGCGTGTCGAAACGAGGGGCCGTCCAAGGGCCGGAATCAGCAGTGGCGGGTGCCGCCGATCAGGCGTGCCGCCGCAACGAACCCGACGCCGGCGACGAACGCCGCTGTGGTGAGCGGATGGTCGCCACCACGCCCACATCGGTCTCGCCAACCGTCACCACGAGGGTGTCGACCGCCTCCAGCAAACCGGCGAGTTCGGGCTCCATCGAGGGGGAGTCAACGATCTGGTCGATCACCTTGGCGGGCGGCACAAAAGGGGTCACGCTCGGCACCAAAATCGACCATTTCGGGTCCGAACGCATCCAGGGTCATCTTGGGCCAGTGCTCGGAGTAGCGCCGCCATGCCCCCCCGGCCCTCCTCGGCCGAGCGGATCGGCACGAAGCAGGTGAATACGGTTCACGCCGGATGGACGGCGGCGATGCGCTCGATGTTCGGCAGGATGCGGGCGAGCCAGGGCGTGCGTCAGTCGGTCTTCTCGGAAAACATCGGCTGCGCATCGACGCAGAGATGGGCGGCCCGCGAGCCGAGATCGCCGAATTTCAAACCGTCCTTGCGCGCCATGGCTCGCTCCGAAACCGCTCTTTTCAGTGTTTTCAGTTCGGATGGAAGACGACCTTCACGCAGCCGTCCTTCTTGTCGCGGAAGGTCTTGTAGAGGTCGGGCCCGTCCGCGAGGTCGGCAGAGCGGTGAGTGATCAGCGAAGCGGTGTCGAATTTGCCCTGCTGGATCAGCTTGGTCAGCGGTTCGAGGTAGCGCTTCACGTGGGTCTGACCGCTCTTGAGGGTCAGGCCCTTCTGGACGATCGCACCCATGTTGACGGGGATCGGCCCACCGTAGACGCCGGGCACCGAGACGATGCCGCAGGGCCGTACGGCGCGGATCGCTTCCATGAGGGCATAGGGCCGCTCGGTCGAGGTGAGCTTCTCCTGCAACGTCGAGATCACGCTGGCGACGCCGTGGCCGGCGCTGGCCTCCATGCCGACGCAGTCGATGACACCATCGGCGCCCTCGCCCTTGCTGATTTCCTTGATGCGCTCGAACACGTCTTCCTTGGCGAAGTCGATGATGTCGGTCGCGCCGTACTTGCCAGCGAGCGCGAGACGCTCGGGCACGGTGTCGATGGCGATGATCCGCTCGGCGCCCATGATCTTGGCTGACTGGATCGCGAACAAGCCGACCGGCCCCGCGCCCCATACGGCGATGATCTCGCCGCCCTTGATCTCGCAATGTTCGGCGCCCTGCCAGCCAGTCGGCAGGATGTCGGTGAGAAACAGGACCGACTCGTCGTCCATGCCGTCCGGCACCTTCATCGGCGCCACGTCGGCCATGGGCACGCGCACATACTCGGCCTGTCCACCGGCATAGCCGCCGGTGATGTGCGAGTAGCCGAACAGGCCGGCGGTGGTGAAGCCGAACTGCGCCGCCGCCATCTCGGCGTTGCGGTTAGAGCGCTGGCAGACGGAGAAGTTGCCGAGCTTACACTGACGGCACTCGCCGCAATTGATGTTGAAGGGGACGACGATGCGGTCGCCCTTCTTGAATTTGGTGAAGCCCGCGGCGACCTCGACCACCTCGCCCATGAATTCGTGGCCGAGCACGTCGCCCGACTTCATCGTCGGCATCTGTCCGTCCATCAGGTGAAGGTCGGAGCCGCAGATCGCGCAGGACGTCACTTTAATGATGACGTCGCGGGAATCCTCGATCGTGGGATCCGGCACCGTGTCACAGCGGATGTCGCCTTTCCCGTGCCAGCATAATGCTTTCATGAAATGTCCTCGAAGTGGGAAAGGCGGTGCCTCAAAGGGCATCGTCTCAGGAACCCCCGAGGCATACGGCCAAGTTCCCGCCCGACTTTTCCCGGCGGACGCCCTTCAAATATCCTTGCAGCCGGCCGCCGTCAGAGCTTGATCCCGAGTCTCCGGTTCAAGCGGGTCACGAGCCAGACCGTGCCGATCGCCACGCACACGCCCCAGCCGACTTCCAGCACCCGCGATCCCGCCATCCGCTCCACCGGCCCGAGATGCGGCACCAGCAGGATGATGGTGGCGGTGATCCCGGCCAGCCGGCAGGCACTCGCCACGTTGACGAGCCAGCAGGCGATGATCGCGAGCACGACCGTCGCCGCGTAGGTCGGCAGGGACGGTCCCAGGGTCAGGTAGGCGGAAAGCCCGATCAGTCCGCCGATCGCGGCACCGGTGAACTGATCCCGGGCGGTGGAGCGGGTCGCGCCGAACTCAGTCTGCGCGACGGCGACCGCGGTGATCGCCGCCCAGAATCCTTCGCGCAAGCCGAGCACCTGCGTCGGCAGGTAAGCAACGATGGCAGCGACCGCCGACATTACGCCATGCGCGAGCCCGCCGGAGAAGCGCCGCCGCAGCGGCAGGCGCTTGCGCAGCCGCGTGACCTGATCCCGCAGCCAGCGGATGCGGCTGGTGTCGCGGTCGGCCCGGCGCGTCTTTTCGACGGCGGCCTCCGCGGCGGCGCGCTCCGTAGCGCCCTCTCCCTTTTCCTGCCCATGGTAGGAAGCCTGTTCGGCCTGCATCCGCCCTCCCTTCAAGCTTTCGGCCACGTGATGGATGGCAGGCTTGAACGATCGGAACGGTGAACGCGAAAGCCCCGGAGAAAACTCCCGGTTAAGCCTAAGCGCCTATCACCGGCCCATCGAGCCTGGTGACGAAAGGAGCGCCGATGACCAGGGACCAACTCGCGATTGAATTGAAGCGCATGGCCTCCTCGCAGGTCAGCGATATCGAGCGCGCGGTGAAGGCGGGGCACAAGACCATCGCCCTGAACGAACTGGCCGATCTCGACCGCCAGCTCAAGGCGCTGGCCGCCGCTCTCAAGGCCAAGCCTGTCATCCGGGCCTGATACGGTTTCCGCTTGATCCAAGCGGGGACCGGATCAGCCAGCCCGCGCGGCGCCTGAGCGAAGCCCAAATCCGCCATCCCGAAGGGATCAAACGGATTTGGTATGAGACCCGGCTTTCGCCCCCCGCGACAGCACCGGCCCCGCCCTTCCGGGCGGCGGCCGCGCGCCCATCCGCCACGGAAGTCATGGCGCCCTTCGCCTCGAGGCGGATCGTCCGTTCAGAGCACCGGGTCTCGCCCGAACGATCTCAACGATCGCGGCTCAGCAACACCAGCCAGCCGATACCGAGCACCGCCACCGTCATCCCGATGATGACGAAGGCCGGCGTGCCGAGATCGATGAGACGCGGCGCGAGCTGCGTGGCGAACGCCGCTACAACAAGGCCGACGGCGACCCGCGCGGCCCCCCGCTCGATGCCCCGCACGAGCTTGTCCATCCCCTTCAGCTCGATCTCGACGGTGACGCGCCCCTGCTTGAGGCGCACCAGCATGAGATGGATCAGCGTCGGCAACTCGGAGGCCGCGCCGTAGAGGCCGGTCCCAAGCGATTCCGCCTTGCGCATCAGGCCCCGCAGCGAGAATTGCGAGCGCATGCTCGCCCGCACGGTCGGGCCGGCGGCGGCGAACAGGTCGAAAGCGGGGTCGAGCTGGCGCATGACGCCGTCGGCGGTGACGAGCCCCTTGAACAGGATCGCCAGATCGGTCGGCATCGCGAGATCGTTCTCGCGGGCCATGGTCATGAAGTCGGTGAGCACGAGCCCGAGATTGAGCGGGATCGAGGAATGAGCCTGCACGAAGTTCTGGGCGGACTGTTCCAGCTTACTCAGGTCCGGATTCGATGTGCCGGTCCAATCGAGGAGCGTGGCCATCAGGCCATCGACATCCTGCTTGAGCATGGCGCCGATCAGAACGAGGAGCTGCTGGCGCCGCTTCTGCGACAGACGCCCAACGATGCCGAAATCGATGAAGCCGATCCGGTTGCCGGGCAGGATCAGCAGGTTGCCGGGATGCGGATCGGCGTGAAACACACCCTCGATCAGCGCCATGCGCAGGAAGGCGTCGCAGCCCTTCTGCGCCAGCGCCTTCTTGTCCGCTCCCATCGTCCGTAGCGCGGCGGCATCGTTCGGCGAGATGCCGTGGATGAACTCCTGGACGAGCACCCGCTCGGAGCACCACTCCCAGAAGATTTTCGGGATGACGATGTCGTCACGTCCGGCGAAGATCTCGGCGATCATCTCACAGTTGCGGGCCTCATTGAGCAGATCGAGCTCGC